>CAZQJF010000357.1:0-4242 GCA_964593735.1 uncultured Streptomycetaceae bacterium
TCGAGCCGAGTAATTGTTGGAGCCGCCGCGCCAGGTCTGTCCCATCGCTCACCGCATGAGCGCCACCTGACGCGATGAGCGCGGCCGCGTCCCGGCTCTTTCCGTGGCGGGGGCCGAAGAGTACCGGCGCGCCGAAAGCCGCCGGCTCGAGGACCGAGTGCAGGCCGGTCGAGTGGAAGCCGCCGCCGACGTAAGCGACATCGGCAAGAGCGTAGAGATCTCCGAGAACTCCGAACCGGTCGACGAGTAAGACATCGCTGTCGCTTAGTCCGCCATCCGAGATGCGCGAGAGCCCGAGACCGTTGGTGCGCGCCCAGTCGACGACATCCTTCAGGTGAGTGTCGCTCAGCTCGTGGGGCGCGATGATGAGCCGCGCTCCGGCGACTCTCCTTCTGACCTTGATCCAGGCGGCGAAGAGGTGGGACTCGTCGGCGGGCCAGGTCGATCCGGCGACGAGCGTCGGAGCAGGAGAGCGAAGCGACTGAACGAGAGGCGAGGCGGAAGCAAGCGCGCGCGCCCACACCTGGTCGTAGCGCGTGTCACCGGTTACGCTCACCCGCTCGGCGCGGACCCCCTGTTCGCGGAGCCGTTCGGCGTCGTCATCGCTGACCGCGCCGACTCGATCGAGAGCGCGGTAGGCGGCTCCAAGCGCGTAGCGGGCAAGAACGTTGCGCCGCGCCGAGGATTCAGGGAGCGTGGCGCTGATCACTCCGGTCCTGACGCCCGCACGGGCGGCAGTCTCGGTCAGCGCCGGCCACACATCCAGCTTGCTGAAAACGAGCACCGTCGGTCGAAGCGAGGCGATGGCCGCAGTGGCTGCGCCGAAGCTGTCGAACGGGAGGTAGTCCGCGAAATCAGCACCCGTCGATTGCGCAAATCGCTCAGCGCTCGGTGAGTAGTGGGTGTAGACGATCTGGACTTCGGGGCGGCGCGTTCGGAGCAGCTGGAGCACAGGAAGCGCCTGCAATCCCTCGCCGACCGACGGGGCGTGGAACCAGACGAGAGGACGGGAGACATCGCGTGACGCGCCTGCCCACCGGCGGTAGCGCCCCAGAATTCCGCGGCGCGCGACCAGCCCTCGCTGCAGCTTCGAGCCGCCTTCCGGAGTGATGTAGGAAAGACCTTGCGCCGCGGCGCCGGCCAGCGCGTAGGGAAACCGCAGCAGCGCATTCATGCTGAGCGGTTGATAAGAAACAGGCGTTTCAACAATATGAATTCGACACCTCTTGTAACGATAACTGCTGCAGAGTTGCCGGAGGAAGAGGACTTGCATGAGGGGCCATTTCCCGCTGTGTTTTCTGCAAATCCCCCTTTAAGGTAAACTGCATGCTAAAGCACAAGAAACGATTCAGTCTCCTCCGTCTGACTTTTACTAGTCTCGCGCTGGTGTCGGCAGCCTGCTCTGACGCAATTCCGCTGAGCGCACCTGGGCTTGCCAGGGCGCCAAGCGCTGGTGCGTCCGTTATTTATTGCGACTCAAACAACGTCTGTTATTCTGACGGGACTGGAGCGGGCGGGTCGCAGCAACTGACTGCAAGTGTGCGTTCGGGTTGTTTGAAAAGTGCCCTGCAGCAAGTGCCGGGCAATTGTTACCCGAGCGTCTATGGAATAGGAGGCGGATCGCCGGGATCTTCCTATACGGTTCGCTGGTTTCAATCCCACTGCAATTCGGACGACGCGGAAATTGGTCCAGGGTATTGCGAGCCGAACACCGAAATCCCAGCTCCTCCCACGATCACATTCACAGAAGCTGACTATGAGATAGACGTAGTGGCCGAAATCCAGGAAGTCGGCGGAAGCTCTCTTACTGGCGTGGCAGAGGTTCAAATCATGGGTCCGGCTAGCACTTCAACAGGATCAGGCTTCGCAGTTCCGTGTCCCAGTAATTCAGGGTCAATGTTCAATCCATTCCCCTTTCGCTCGCCCGCGATCAACCCAAGTACCGGCGAGCAGCTGACCGATGATCAGGGTCGCCCGCTGTTCAAGCATTTTGCTCACCGCCCGTGCGATGGTTTAACTGTGTTCGATCCGGCGCCGCCAAGTCCCTAATTGGGATTGACCCGGTAGGGGTCGGCAGCGCTCGTAGCTGAGGAGTGGAAAACGCAGGCTCGCCGGCCTGCGTTTTTCGTCTCTCGGAGTCCGGGCCGATTGGCAGGGTAATCTAAGGCTGTTGTGCATCGGCCTCGCCCAGCTTCACGCGACGTCGAAGTCGGGACGTCGAGCTGTTCTCGTGACGAGTCCTAGTGGCCCGCCGGCGCGGCCTTCACGCGTGCGGAATCGATCGCTCGCCGGAAGCTCGCGATCGGGTGCGCGCCGGCGAGGAGCTCGTCGCCGATCAGGAACGTAGGCGTGGAGCGTACACCGGCGGCGGATGCGCGCTCGAGGTCAGCACGGATGATCGGCTTCATCGTTCCCGCGGTGATGCAGCTTCTCCAGCGCGGCATGTCCACTCCGACGCGGCCCGCCAGCGAGTCGAACACTGCCGCCGGCGCGGCGCTCGACGCCCACTGCTGCTGGGTATCGAGGATCGCGTCGTGCATCTGCCAGAATTTGCCTTGAGCTCCGGCGCACATCGCGGCCTCCGACGAGGGCCACGCCTGTGGGTGCGAGTTCAGGGGATAGTTCACGTATGCGACGCGAACCTTGCCGCTCTTCACGAACTCGTCGTGGAAGGCGGGATACGTCTGCTCGTGCCACTGCTTGCAGTACGGGCACTGGAAGTCACTGACTATAATTACCCAAAGCGGCGCGCTCTCCCGGCCGTCCACACGCGCCTGGTCGGCGAGCGTCACGTTGGTATCCTGTGGCGCCCCCGGAGGCGGTGCGGGAGTCTGGGCGGATGCGACGGTGGTTGTTTCGGTACCAGCGCTCTTTGTGCCCGCCGGCGCGCACGCGATGGCGAATGTAACCGCGCCGACCGCCAGTGCGTAGTTAACTTGTGAGAAGGCCATCTGCTAAATACTTCTCCGGCGAATGACTAAATCAAGGGTGGAGGATAGATCTTCAACACGGTGCTGATGGGACTCTTTCCGACCGCGAAGTCCGTGTTGTATGCAGGCGTGCTGATTTTCCTCCAACAGGGGATACAGATCCCCGCGCCGACGGGACTCGTGAACGACTTCGCGAACGTTCTCGACGCCGGCGCCGAGGAGCGGATGACGCGGATCGCTGAAGACGTCCGAGTCAAGTCGCGAGGCGAGATCGCCATCGTGACGCTGCCGGATATCGGCGATCGCGACGTCCAGGTAGTCGCGCTCGAGATCGGCCGGCAATGGAAGCTGGGAAAAATCGGCAATCCGGGCGACCCGACGAGAAACGCGGGCGCGGTGATCCTGCTCGTGCCGAAGGAGACGGCCAAGGACGGTCGCGGGCGCTGCTTCATCGCGACTGGATATGGCGCCGAGGGCTTCATCACCGATGGTGAAGCCGGGACGATCTGCCGCGAGGCGACTCCCGCCTTCATTGCGCGGGACTACAGCACCGGACTGGAGCTCGTCACTCTTCGAACGGCGCAGCGGTTCGCCGGCGAGTTCAATTTTTCGCTCGACACCGCGCTGGTTCCACCGCCGCAGCCGTCGAGACGAGTAGACTTTCCCTCGCGCGACGGCGGGATCCCGCCGCAGCTGATCTTTCTCGCCTTCATCGTCATTCTGGTTCTTCTGAGCAGCGGGAAGCGAAAGCGTGGGCGCAAAGGGTGCGGCGGCTGTATTCCGATTCCGATCGTGATTCCTGCCGGCACCTTCGGCGGAGGACGCGGCGGGTGGAGCGGAGGAGGATTCGGGGGTGGCGGATTCGGTGGTGGAGGTGGGTTCGGCGGATTTGGAGGCGGAGGAGGATTTGGGGGCGGAGGAGGGGGGTCGAGCTGGTGATGTTATACGGATTGTTTCGCCACCAAGTGAAGAACGCGTTATGCGTTTCGCGTTTACCCGTTGTCCGTTCATCCGTTAAAAACGCAACAACGGAAAACGCAAAAACGCGAAACGCACAACGCAATGGTTATCCAACTTGCCCGCTCGAGAACTGAGGGAGAGATGAAACTTGAAGAACTAGTTCGGCAGCTTCAGCTCGCTTACGGCGACGGCCTTCGCAGCGTCGTCCTGTTCGGCTCCGCTGTGGCAGGCGAGCATACAAAAAAATCAGATTACAACGTGCTTGTGGTCGTCCACGCTCTTCCGCTCGAGAAGCTCCGCGCGGTGGCCGCGGTGTCGAAGGCGTGGGCGGACGATGGCAATCCTCCGCCGA
>CAZQJF010000358.1:0-4237 GCA_964593735.1 uncultured Streptomycetaceae bacterium
AGGCAGATCGCCTCGCCCAATCCTCCCATACCGCCGGTAACGACTGCGACGCGTTTAGTCATGTTGGTTTCTCCATCAAATGAGCTGGTGACAAAATGAGGGGATGACCCCTCGCTATCGCTCTCCCCTCATGATCTCCTGCATCAGGGCCCGTATCGTTCAGTTTGATACGGGCTCCACGTTGAAAATGATGCGCGCCTGAACGTCAACCCGGCTGCAACCTTTCCTTGACGTAGCGTCCCGGCGCCGGCTCGATCTCCCGGTAGCGCCCGCGCCCGAGCGTTTCCCGCGCCGGCACCCGGGCGCCCCCATAGGGTGCGAGCCACTCGCTCCAGTGCCGCCACCAGCTCCCGGGGTGCGAGCTTGCAGCCGCGAGCCAGCGCTCCGGGTCCACGTCGAGCGGGCCGCGCGGGTCACCTGACCAGTAGCTGCGGCGGTTCTTCGAGGCCGGATTGATCACGCCTGCGATATGACCGCTGGCTGCCAGCACAAATTCGATTTTACCCGGCAACAGCCGCGTGCTGGCGTAAGCGGTCTTCCACGGCACGATGTGGTCCTCCCTCGTCGCCAGTATGTAGGCAGGCACGTCCACTGTTCCAAGGTCTACCGGCACACCGCACATGGTCAGCTTGCCGGGTGTCTTCAGGTTGTTCTCGAGGTACATGTTGCGCACGTAATAGGTGTACATGGCGCCGGGGAGATTGGTGCTGTCGGCATTCCAGTAGAGCAGGTCGAACGGTTCGGGTTGCCTGCCCTTGAGATAGTTGTTGACGACATAGTGCCAGATCAGGTCGTTGGCGCGCAGGCTGGCGAAGGTCAGCGCGAGTTCCCGCCCGGGCAGCACCCCGCCCGCGGCAAACTCCTGCTCGCGCCTGCGCACGTAGGGCTCGTCCACGAATACGCTCAGCTCGCCGGTGTCGCTGAAATCGAGCATGGCGGCGAGCAAGGTCATGCTCTCGATGCGCTCGACCGCCCGGGTGCTGAGGACCGCGGCCGCGGCCCCGAGCAGGGTTCCGCCGACGCAAAATCCCAGCGTATTGATCCTGTCGACCGCGCAAATCGCGGCCGCGGCCTCGATCGCCTCCATGACGCCCTGCTCGAGGTAGTCGTCCCAGGTGATCCGGCCCATTTCCTGCGGCACGTTGCGCCACGACACCATGAACACCGTATTACCCCGCTCCACGGCGTGACGCACGAACGAGTTCTCCGGCTGCAGATCGAGGATGTAGTACTTGTTGATGCAGGGCGGAACCATGAGCAGCGGGCGCTCGAATACCGTGGCGGTGGCGGGGCGATACTGGATCAACTGGATGAGGTCGTTCTCGAATACCACCGCTCCCGGCGTGATGGCGAGATTGCGCCCGATCTCGAACGCCGTCTCGTCCGTCATCGAGATCATGCCTTTCGCTGTATCGGCCGCGAGGAGCTTCATGCCGTGCGCGAGGCTCTCGCCGCCGGTGTCGGCGGCGAGCTTCAAGGCCTCGGGATTGCTCCAGGGAAAGTTCGCCGGCGACAGGGCATCGACGAGCTGGCGCGAAAAAAATTCGAGCTTGCGCTTGACGTGCGGCTCCAGCCTGGCGCCGCCCACGACTTCCATCAGCCATTGCCCGTTGAGCAGATAGGACTGCACCAGGTACTGGTAGTAGGGCTGGCTGCGCCATTCCGGGGCGGCAAAGCGCCGGTCGGTGGTCTCTCCCGCGGTCGCGGGATCGGCTGCGGGCTCGCCGGCAGGCTGCGGGGCGTACCGTTCCCACAGCTCGAGCTGCTTGCGATAGTAGCGTTGCTGAATCTCGAGCAGCCGGTCGGTGTCCTGCGCGAGGCCCGCAGTCAGCGCCTGGACGACTTCCGCGCCGTCGAGCCACTCCTCGATCTGCAACGGTTTCATCATCCCCGAAATCAGCCTGCGGTTGAATGCCTCGACGGATGCGCGCGCCGAGTCGATGTCGTCGGTTGAGCGGCTCATTGCCTGCATTCGAAAGCGGTGTGTGACTATCCGTTTAAGACGCCGTATCAAATGAAGGATACGGCCCTTGAATCAGGGGAGTCTCATTGAACACGAAGGGGAGAGCGATAGCGAGGGGTCCATCCCCTAAATTTGTTACCGGCTCCAAAGCGCGCGCCACGGGAATTCCGGGCCCGGTAGCGAGGCAGGCACCGGCAAAACGCCGCCGCCGCGCTCGTGCGCTCAGACGTGCGAGTGCGCGAGCTCGCCGACCAGCCAGATCGTGCCCACGCCGAGCGCGATCAGCACCACCTGCTGCAGGGTCGCCTTCAGTTCGGGGCGGCGGTGCAATCCCGGGATCAGGTCCGCAACCGAAACGTAGAGCATGCTCGCGACGGCGATCCCCAGTATCGCGGGTATCCATTGCTCCAGGGTCTGTAGCGCGAAATAGGCGATCACCCCGCCTGCCACCATTGCGGCGCTCGACAGCACGTTGAGCAGCAGCGCGTGGGTCTTGCTGAAACCCGAGTGCAGCAGGATCAGGAAATCGCTGATCTCCTGCGGGATCTCGTGCGCGATGATCGCGATGGCGGTCACAATGCCGAGCTGATGATTGGCGAGGAATGCCGCCGCGATCAGGATGCCGTCGACGAAATTGTGGAAAGTGTCGCCGATCATGATCATGGTTCCGCTGCGTCCATGATCGTGGGTGATCGCCGGAGGATCGTGCGCTTCGCACTGCTCCTGATGGCAGTGCCGCCACAGCACGAGTTTTTCCAGGACGAAGAACAGCAGCAGACCGCCAAGAATGATCGCCGCCATCTTCTCCACGCTGTCGGCCATGCCGAACGCCTGCGGGAGCAGGTCGAGAAACACGGCGCCGAGCAGCGCTCCCACCGCGTAGCTGATCAGGATCGGCACGTGCGACGCGCGCGCGCTGAGCGCAAAAACCGCCGCGGCCGCGACTGACAGCACGCCGCCTGCCACGGTGGCGGCGATGATCCACATGAGTGTCGTCATGGATAAGCGTCAGTCCTGGAAGCTGACCGGTGCGCGGCAACGCGTGCGTGCCGTGCGGAGCGCGGATTATACGGGATAAATCAGTGACCAGTGACCAGTGACCGGTGACCCGTGACCCGTGACCCGTGACCGGGAGTTTCAGTCGGAGCGCCAGATGAGCGCCGCCATGCGCCCGGTCGTCCGTTCACGGCGGTACGAAAAAAATCTCCCGGCGTCGGACCAGGTGCACACGCCGCCCCCATGTATGCCGGTGACGCCGGCGCGTCGCAGTCGCTGGCGCGCGAGCGCGAAAAGGTCCGCGAGCCATTTGCCCGGGGCGCACGGAACGAATGCGTCCGCCGCGGCGGGATCCTGGCCGACGAACGCATCGCGCACGTCGGGCCCCACTTCGAATGCGCGCGGACCGATTCCCGGGCCGAGAAATGCCAGTAATTGTTCCGGCTCGCGTTGCATTGCGCGCATCGTGTTCTCGAGGACGCCGCCGGCCAGTCCGCGCCAGCCCGCGTGCGCGATGGCGACGATGGTTCCGGTGCGGTCGGCGAACAGCACCGGGACGCAGTCGGCGATGAGCACCGCGCACACGGTCCCCGGGCGCCGTGCGACCGCCGCGTCCGCCGCGTCCGCCTCGGGAGCGGGCACTGCGACAGGCACATCGGCATCGATCACGCGGTTTCCGTGGACCTGCGTGAGCCACCGCGGTTCCTGAGGCAGCGCCGCGCGCAAGGCCGAGCGATTCGCGGCGACCGCGCGCGGATCGTCCCCGGTGCGCAGGCCGAGATTGAGACTTGCGTACGGCCCGCCGCTCGTCCCGCCGGCGCGCGTGGTGATGACCGCGCGCACGTTGGCGGGCGCAGGCCAGTCGGGAGCGATCCAGTCCGGATGCGGCGATTGCATGATCAGCGGCGCGACGGCGGGCGGGCTGGAGGTTCGGCGGCCGCGTGGCTGCGGAGAGTGTCGAGCAATCGCCGCATATCCTCGGGCGGTTCCGCCCGCCAGCTGATCCGGCGGTGGGATTCCGGATGGACCAGGGCGAGCCGCTCGGCATGCAAGGCCTGGCGTGGAAACGGGATACTGCTCGCGCGCTTGCCATACGCCGGATCGCCCACGAGTGGATGGCCGAGCGCTGCGAGGTGAACGCGTATCTGGTGGGTGCGCCCTGTTTCGAGGCGGCATCGCAGCAGGCTGGCGAGCGCGTAACGCTCGACCACGTCGTAGTGGGTCACCGCTTCACGGCCGCGCGTCACCACGGCCATGCGGGTGCGCTGGCGCGGATGG
>CAZQJF010000359.1:0-4231 GCA_964593735.1 uncultured Streptomycetaceae bacterium
GCTGAATAATACGACGAATGCCGTTCGAATTGCAGCCGTATCGACCACTTCTTTCGAGATGACAGCGAGTCCCGGGAAAGGTTCGGTTGCCGAGATGGCAACCAGAACGAGCCTAATGAAGCCCGCCCTCAAGCCGGAGCGCCGCGTAAGCAAAGCGTAAGCTGGGGCCGATACACTTGCCGAGTATTGGCAGTTTCACCACATTGCGCCGGAGCGCGCACCAGGCGTTGCTCCCAGGAGATTCATGGATCGTTACAGCTCGCCTGCGGCCGAACTGGCCACGTCCCCCTTCCAGGACTTCTGGGACTGGGTCATCGTCTGCGCGATTTTTCTCGGCATCGGGTTACTCGCCTACGCCGCAGTGCGTGCGCCTCTGTTCGACCACTGGTTCGAGCTTGCGCGCCAGGAGCAGTGGTCGTCACTGCTCCTGCGGCCGACCATCCTGTGGGTGTCCATGGGCATGCTGCTCCTCGTCTTCCGCACTTCCCTCTGGTTGCGATACCGCTCCTTTCCTGCGGCCACCACGTCCGACGCGCCGGCACTTACCGTCATCATCCCCGCTTACAACGAAGGACGCATGGTCGGTAAATCCATAGATTCGGTCGTCGCGGCCGACTATCCGCGGCATCGGTTGCAGGTCATCGTCGTGGACGACGGCAGCCGCGACGACACGTGGGCCTGGATCGAGAGCGCCGCGCGCCGCCACCCCGACCGGGTCACCACCGTCCGCTTCGACGGCAACCGGGGAAAGAGAGCCGCGCTGGCCGAGGGCTTCCGCCGCGCGTCGGGCGAGATCGTGGTGACGATAGACTCTGATAGCGTGATCGAGCGCGACACCCTGCTCGCGATAGCCGGCCCGTTTCGCAATCCGCGGGTGGGGGCGGTGGCCGGGAAAGTGGCCGTTTACAACCGCTTCGACGGACTGCTGCCGCGGATGCTGCACGTCCGTTTCACCCTGTCATTCGATTTTCTGCGCAGCGCCCAATCGACGCATGGCTCCGTATACTGCTGTCCGGGGGCGCTCGCAGCGTATCGCGCCAAGGTCGTGCGCGAGGTGCTCGAGCGCTGGAAAAACCAGCGTTTCCTCGGCGCGCCGTGCACCTACGGCGAGGACCGGGCGCTCACCAATTTCATCCTGGCCGCCGGCTACGACACGGTTTACCAGAAGACCGCCGTCGTGCACACGATCGTGCCTGAGACATACGTCAAGCTCTGCAAGATGTATCTGCGCTGGGACCGCAGCTACGTGAGGGAGGAGACCCGCTTTGCAGCGATCGTCTGGAAACGGCCGCTGGTCTCGCGGGCGATCTGCCTGTTCGATACCACGATCACCAACCTGCGCTTTCCGATCGCCTACATCTCGCTCGCCCTGTTCGTCTCGTACAGCATCCAGGACCCCATGACCCTGATACGCATGCTGATCGGGGTGGGGGTAGTATCGACGCTCTACATGCTCTACTTCTTGAAAAGCGAGCGATCGTGGGAATTCGTGTACGGCGTGCTCTACGCGTATTTCTCGTTTTTCACAATGCTCTGGATATTCCCCTACGCCCTGCTGACCGTGCGCGCGCGCTCATGGCTCACCCGCTAGCACGCATGTTTCACAGGTCTCAGGGAAAGAGTCCTGGCAAAATCCCCTCACTCATCACCAATCACTGCGTCAAGACGCCAGTCTGATAATCGCGGATTGCCTGCTCGATCTCTTCGCGCGTATTCATCACGAACGGGCCGTACTGGACCACCGGCTCGCGCAGCGGGCGTCCGGCGAGCAGGATGAAGCGCGCCCCTTCGTCCGTCGCCCTGACTTCGATGCGGTCGCCGGCCGCAAGCACGCCCGCGCTATGCGTCTCCAGCGGCCGCGCGTCGCCTGTGGGCCCCACGTCGAGCCCCCCTTCATAGACGTACACGAATGCGTTGTGCCCGCTTTTGACCGGGTGCGTGAAAACAGCGCCCGCCGGCAGCTCGACGTCGAAGTACAACGGGTCAGTCGTCGACCCCTGTACGGGACCCGGCACGGGTGAGCCATCCGCCTCCAGCGTGCCGGCGATGACGCGGCCGCGGCCGCCGCCCTTCAGCGCCACCACCGGAATCTGCGACGCGGGTATGTCGCGGTAGCCGGCGGGCTTCATCTTTTCCCGCGCGGGCAGGTTGATCCAGAGCTGGAAGCCGCGCATGCGGCCGCTCTCCTGCTGCGGCATCTCCGAATGGATGATGCCGCGACCGGCGGTCATCCACTGCACGTCGCCGCTTTTCAGGTCTCCCCGGTTGCCCATGTGGTCCTCATGCAGCATGTGGCCGTCGAGCATGTACGTGACGGTTTCGAAGCCACGGTGGGGATGGTCAGGGAAGCCGGCGATGTAGTCGGCCGCGTCCTCGGACGAAAACTCGTCCAGCATGAGAAATGGATCGAGCCTCAGCTGCTGCGACCGGCCGAGGCTGCGGCGCAGTTTTACTCCCGCCCCGTCTGAAGTCGGCACGGACTCGATGACCTGCTGCAAGGTGCGTGTAGTCATGGCTGTCTCCTTGTTACGAACGCCCAACGGCGGGATTCGTGTAACGTGAGTCGTGATTCGACGCGGGTTCAGGCTGCGATCGCAGCGCGCTCCGGCGCGCTCAGCCGTTCGATCGCCTGTTTAGCCTGAGACAATGCCGTCTCTTTGTTCGCTTCGCTGATCGCGAGCCCTTCCGCGTAGACGAACTCCACGTCCTCTATCCCGAGCAAGCGCAGGAACTGGCGGAGATAGGCCGTCTGGTTGTCGTTCGGCGTTCCCGCGTAGTAGCCACCGCGCGTGGCGAATACGTAGACTTTCTTGCCGGACAGCAGGCCGACCGGGCCGTTCGCCGTGTAGCGGAACGTCTCGCCGGCGCGCGCAATGTGATCGAAATACGCCTTCAGCGCGGAGGGCACATCGAAGTTATACATCGGCAGGCCGATCACGATCACGTCGGCCTGCTTGAGCTCGTCGATCAGGGAATCCGAATAGGCCACCACCGCCTGCTGTTCGGGGTTGCGCTCGCCGGGCTTGGTTATGAACGCCTGGAAACGCTCGGCAGTGAGATGCGGGACCGGGTCGAGGGCGAAATCCCGTACCGCGACCGACGCCCCGGGATTGTGCCCCCGCCACCGGGCGACGAATTCATCGGCAAGGCGGGTGGACTGCCCGGCCCCGGCGTAGAGGCTGGTGTTCAACTGCAGCAGTGTCTTCTTCATGGCCTGTCTCCTTTATAGCGTTCAAGTGCGGCCATTTAATCATTTACTCAATAGATAAAAAAGACGAATATATAGCGCTTATACATCTATATATTCGATAGTAACCGATAGTGATCCCTCACATCACCCTCGAACAGTGGCGGGCTCTCATCGCGGTGGTAGACGCCGGGGGCTACGCTCAAGCTGCTGAAGCGCTGCACAAAAGCCAGTCGTCCGTCACCTACGCCGTGCAGAAACTGCAATCGCTGCTGGGCATCAAGGCGTTCGAGATCCAGGGCCGCAAAGCCGTCCTCACGCCGACGGGACAGCTCCTCTATCGCCGGGCCCGCGCGCTGCTGGAGGACGCGAGCGGCATCGAAAAGGCCGCGCATACGCTCTCGGCGGGTTGGGAAGCCGAAATCCGGGTGGCCATGGAGATCGTTTTCCCCACGTGGCTCATCCTGAAGTGCCTCGCGCGCTTCGGCGAGCTAAGCCCGCACACGCGGATCGAGTTGATCGAATCGGTACTGGGCGGCACCCACGAAGCGCTGCTCCAGGGGCAGGCGGACCTGGCGGTCGCCGGATCGATACCTCAGGGATTTTCCGGGGAGGCGCTCATGCGCATGCGTTTCGTGCTGGCGGCGCATCCGGACCATCCGCTGCACCAGCTCGAGCGCAAGGTGACGATGCATGACTTGCGCGCTCATCGGCAACTCGTGGTGCGGGAAACCGGGCTGCGGCGCGCGACACCGCCAAGCCTCGAAGCGGCGCAGCGCTGGACGGTGAGCAACATGTCCACGTCCATCATCGCCGCGCGTTCGGGCTATGGATACGCCTGGCTGCCGGAGGAAAAGATACGCGACGAACTGGCGGCGCAGACGCTCAAACCGTTGTCACTGCGCGAGGGCGGCGAGCGTTACGTGGAGCTCTACCTCGTCTTTGCCGACCGCGATGCCGCAGGCCCGGGCATTTTGCGGCTCGCCGATATCGTGCGGGAAACGGTGGCCAGCGAATGCGCCGGACGAAGCGGCCGGGAGTGAA
>CAZQJF010000360.1:0-4226 GCA_964593735.1 uncultured Streptomycetaceae bacterium
AAGTCTGTTGCCTGCTCCTGTGAAACCGGCGGCGGCGTTCCCCTCACCCCAACCCTCTCCCCGCTATCGCGGGGCGAGGGAGCATGTTCTTGAGACACACGTAACCACCGAACTCTATGGGAGATAAGCATGGCGGACAACCGTGATACGGCAATGATCGTCGGCGCGGGACCGGGCCTGGGTTCAGCGCTGGCGCGGCGCTTCGCGGGCGCCGGCATGAAGGTAGCGGTGGCGCGCCGCGATGCCAATGCATTGGCCGGGCTCACCACCGAGCTGGGCGCCTCCGCCCGCGCCTACTCCTGCGACGCGATCAATGAGCTCGCGGTGCAGAAGCTGTTTTCCACGGTCTCGGATGACCTCGGCCCGCCGCAGGTCGTCGTGTACAACGCCGGCGGGGCTCTCCGCAAAGGAATCCTGGAAACGACTGCGGAGGAGTTCGTACGCTGCTGGAGCAACGCGTGCCTCGGCGGCTTCCTGGTCGGACGCGAGGCGGCACGCGCAATGCTCGCGCGGAAAACCGGGAGCCGGCATCGCGGGACGATCATCTTCACCGGCGCGACGGCGAGCCTGCGCGGCGGAGCGAACTTCGTGAACCTCGCGGTCGGCAAGTTCGGGCTCCGGGCGCTCGCGCAGAGCATGGCGCGCGAGCTCCAGCCACAGGGGATACACGTCGCCACCGTCTATATCGATGGCCAGATCGAGAGCAACGAGCGCCCGGGTCGCAGCGTCGCGGAGCGCGGCGTGGACGCGGTGCTGAACCCCGATGCGATAGCCGAGGCGTACTACCAGCTGCACCTGCAGACTCCGAGCGCGTGGACCCTCGAGCTCGACTTGCGCCCCTATGTCGAGAAGTTCTGACGGGCACTCGACCACGAGCACTTCATGAGCATCGCGATGGAGCTGTCCCGGCAGGCCGCGGCGAAATGCGAGAACATTGGCCACGGAAACACACGGAAAATACGGAATATGAAGCAGGGAAGCTACAATGGATGGTTCGCCGTGAAACATGGATACGAGGCAAGACGGGAATCATGAAACTTCTCAGAGCTCTTGAGCTTCCGTGCCTTCCGTGTGTTTCCGTGGCTGAAACTTGATCCTAATAGGTTCTGACAAGCCAAGAAGGGAGTACCGATGAGCGTAGTGGAAATCGAACGCACCGACGGCGTCATGACCGTCCGCCTGAACCGGCCGGACCGGCTGAACGCGCTCGGCATGGAGATGCGCACGGAAATGGCGAACGCGTGGTCCGAGTTGCAGGAAAGCCGCGACCTGGAAATCGGGATATTCACCGGCACGGGCCGCGCCTTCTGCGCCGGCGAGGACATGAAGGAATCGGTCGAGCGCGGGAAAGCGGGAAGCATCGCGGCGCCGAACGCGAAGGAAGATCCCTACCGCAACGGGACGCTCGAGAAGCCGGTCATCGTGGCAATCAACGGGTTTGCGATGGGCGGCGGCTTCCAGCTGGTCGAGCGGGCGGACCTGCGGCTGGCGGTTCGCGGCGCGGTGTTCGAATCGTCCGAAGCGAAGCGCTGGCTGATCGGCGGACACCATCACGGCCACATCGGCAACCTGCCCCACGCCATAGCGACCGAGATGGCGTTCGCCTTCCGCTTCACCGCCGAGAGGCTTTACGAGGTCGGCTTCCTGAACCGGCTGGTGGATGCGGAACAGTTGATGCCCGCCGCGCACGAGATGGCGAGGCATCTGCTGTCCCTGCCACCGGCCTCCCGGCTGAACACCTTGGCGATCATGCGCGCGATGCGTCCACAGGTGCCCGAGAAACTGGAGCGTTACGCGGCGCGGCTGAAGGAGCACGGCGCCAAGAGCGACCTGATGGAGTCGCGCAAGGCCTTCGCGGAAAAACGCGCCCCGAACTTCAAGGGTTGGGACAATCCCGAGGATCGCTATCGGATGCCCAAGCTGGAGGAGTGAGCCGCGGAACGCTCACCACCGGGATGCGGCATCGTGCACGCGGCTCACTAATGCTGGCGCTCGTCGCGCCGGCAACTACAGCCTCAATGCGATTCAAAAAAGCTGCGAACTCTATTGACGTATTCCGGCTCCAGCCGCCGGCTTAGCTGCGGCAGGCGGCTCGTTGGGCGGCGCGCCATCCGCCGCTGTCTCCGGCGGCTTGCTCGGATCGTCGTCCATGACGCCGTCCAGCTCGCACTGCGCCCTGCCGCGCCGGATCGTGAGGCTGCCGCTCAGCGTTCCGTCCGCCCCGCAATAGCGCATGCGATCGACCTCCCTGAAGATGAACTTGTACTTGCCCGGCTCGTGGTCTATGAGCACGGCGCCCTTCTCTTCGGCCAGCGTGATGGTCGTGACGGCCTTGAACTCTTCCCATGTGCTGTAGGGGTCGCCCATTTGCACGTACAGCGAGCAGGTGCGCGGCTTCCAGATGCTGTAATACGCGAACTCGCGCACCTTCCCGTCCCAGAGCACGACGGCGATCCGCGCGTGATGATCTTCCGTGCCGGTCTTGCAGGCGAGCTTCTCGATCTTCTTCGGCTTGGTGGCCTTCGCGCCCTTCCCGGCCTTCGCGCTCTTCCCGGCCTTCGAAGCCGCGGCGGCCTTCTTCTCCGCCGCGAAGGCTGCCGGCGCAGCGCACAACGCGACCACGCAGCACGCGGCAACCGCCGCTCCCATCGTCCTCAGATGTTTCAAGTGACTCCTCACCGTTCAACCCATCCTCCGCGCATTGGGATGGTTTCCTCGTGCAGGTACGGCTATGATTCAGCGTTGAGCGGTCGGAGAACCGCCCGCGTCAGTGCAGAATAACAGATTCCCAAAAAACATCGGAAGAAGCGATGCGAACGAACGCCTGCACGCCGGGACGCCGCGATCACGGGCAGGCGCCGAAAAATGGCCGCGCGTGCGGCGCACCGCGCGGCCGGCAGCGAGGAAACTCATGAAACAAAACGATACGCCCGCGCGCGGGACGCGCATTGCGGTGTGTGCGGCGGCGCTGGTTGCACTCGTCTCCGGGACGGCTTCGGGTCAGCCTGCCTGGCGCCCGGACAAGCCGGTCGAGCTCGTCGTTCCGACCTCCGCCGGCGGCAACAACGACACCATGATGCGCCTCGTGCAGAAGGTCCTGCAGGACCAGAAGCTCGTGACGACGCCGGTCCTCGTGCTGAACAAGTCGGGGGGCAACCAGCATATCGCCGTCGTCTACCTGGGCCAGCACGCCGGCGACCCGCACTACCTCATGCTGACGAACCCGTCGCTTTTGACCAACGAGTTGAACGGGGTCTCGAAACAGCGCTACACGCACCTCACCCCGCTCGCGTTGATGATCGTCGAAAGCAACGCTTTCACGGTGAGCGCCGAGTCGCCCATGAGGAACATGCGCGATCTGATGGCGCGCCTGAAAGCGGACCCGGAATCCGTTTCGTTCGCAATGCCGTCGCGCGGCGGCGCGCCCCATCTCGCGCTCGCGGCGGCGGCGAAAGCGGCCGGGCTCGACCCGAAAAGGCTGAAGATCGTCGTCTTCAAGACCAGCGGCGAGTCGATCACGTCGATCGCCGGCGGGCACATAGACGTGATGGTCTCGTCCCTCGCCTCGGTCATGGGCATCGCGCAGGCCGGCAAGGCCCGGGTGCTCGGCATTGCGGCGAACGAGCGGCGCGGCGGCGCGGCGGCGAACATCCCGACGCTGCGCGAGCAGGGTATACAGACCGACGGCGTTGCCTCATGGCGCGGCCTGTCCGGCCCCCCCGGTCTTGCGCCGGAGCAGGTCGCCTTCTGGGACGACGCTCTGGCGAAAGTCTTCGAAAGCGCCGACTGGAAAGCCTACCTCGCGAACAAGGATCTTCCTGCCCAGTACCTGCGCAGTCGCGACTTCGCGAAATACCTGCAAGTCGAATACGACATTACCAAGGCAATGATGGCCGACATCGGTCTCGCCAGGTAGCTGTCGGCGTTCGCCTTCACGCCGATTTTCGTTTTTCTGGATTCCGGCGGCAGGAAAGTACTCGAAACGCCCGGCTTCGGCAATCCGCGTGAAGCGCGCGCGCTTCACGAATTCGTGACGAAGAAGCACTACCGGAAGACCGGCTACAAGGAATTTCTCGCGGCGTATCCCGGGAAGTAGAAGGCTGCCCCGCAGCCGCCCGCTCCCCGGCGGCTGGTTCTAGAGTGCAGCCGCGACGGCGTCGCCCATCTCCGTCGTGCCCGCCTTGCCGCCGAGATCGGCGGTCAGGTGTCTGGCTTCGGCGATGACC
>CAZQJF010000361.1:0-4223 GCA_964593735.1 uncultured Streptomycetaceae bacterium
CTTTGAACGCGGAACGCGGATGACGATTGAAAACTTCATGGTCATCGCGCACCGGGGCGCTTCGTCGTACGCTCCGGAGAACACGCTCGAGGCTTTCGATCTCGCGCTGCGGATGGGCGCTCGGCACATCGAGCTGGACGTTCATTTGAGTGCCGATGGCCATATTGTCGTCATCCACGACGACACCGTGGACCGGACGACGAACGGCGCCGGGCTCGTCGCCAGCCAGACGCTGGCCGCACTGCGGGAACTTGACGCGGGTTCCTGGTTCAAGCCCGAATTCGCGGGTCAGCGAGTTCCCACCCTGGTCGAAGTGCTGGAGCGATACGCCGGGCGCGCGCATTTGCACGTGGAGATCAAGGGCCGCACGCCGTCTCTATCGGAGCGCACCGTTGACGCCATCCGCAGCCGCGGCATGGGCAGCATCGTCACCATGACCTCGTTTCAGAAAGCGCGGCTGGAGGAAATACGGGCTTGCGCGCCGGAACTGTCCACCGGCTGGCTGGTCGCCGAAACCACCGGTGCCGTGATCGCCGAGGCGCGCGCGCTGGGACTCAACCAGGTCTGTCCCAAGGCCCCGACCGTGACGCCGGAACTGGTGCGCCGTCTGCACGCGGAAGGCTTCGTCGTGCGGGCCTGGGGTGTGGTTACGGAACTTCTCATGGAACAGGTCGTGCAGGCGGGGGCTGACGGCATGACGGTGAACTTTCCGGACAAGCTCGTCGAGTACCTGCGCGCCCCAACAATTGGTATGCGCTGTCCCCTGTGAATCTCAGGCGACGGTCAGAGCCGCTGGTGCTACGAAGCTAGACGTGACCGTTCTTCAAGGGTCAGACTCGACTTTCCCGCAGCCGCATGGCCGGACGGAAAGTCGAGTCTGAACAGACTGCCCCCCAAAGAACAGGTCATCCTCGCGAAGGCGGGGATCCAGCAACGAGCTGAATCGCCTGGGTTCCCGCCTGCGCGGGAATGACGACTCCCTCGTTGATCAGACCTTCCCTAAGGTGAAAATGGGGCGGTGAAAATGGGGTGAAAATGGGGCCGGGTAAACCCGGCCCCATTTGAGGAAACCAGGTTCCAGCTTTAAGATTGGGCGAATCCGTTACCTCTTGCACCTTGCACCTTGCACCTTGCACTTTGAACTTTGAACTTTGAACATTGAACGCGGAACACGTCCTTTACTGCAAGGAGGCTCGCCCATGCGCAATCCAACGAAGGTCCTGTCCATCGGCATTCCCGGAATTCTTCTCGCCGCCCTCGCGAGCGTTGCCTGGCTCACGACGGACGGGGTGAGGGCGCAGACACCGCCCGCTCCGTGCGCGTGCAGCCGCGCGACCTCGATCGCGGGGACCGACGAGGTGAGCGCCGCCCAAGGCCAGTTCCTGGCGCGTTTCGGCGTGGTCCATTGCCAGTGCGGGGCCGCCACGTGCGTGAGCCAGATACCCCTGGTCGCCGGCGGCGTGCACCAGCTCGCTTGCGTGAAATAGTCTGTATCGGGGCCTGCTCCCGATTCTGACTAGAATCTGCGGCTCAAATATGAACTTGAACTTATCGGCGTTCATCGGCAGTTATCGCGCCTTGGACCTATCTGTGTTCATCTGTGTTTATCTGTGGCTCCAATACGTTTTTGAGACCACTTCCAGGAACTGCCCGGCTGCAGGAGCCATTGGCGGGGTTCGTCCGGCATCTGCCACGCCGGTGCTGCCGTATCATGGGAGACAGCAACGTCCACAACCCGATTGGGGACCCCCATGCCGAAACCTGCGGTCCGTACCCAGGAAAAGTACGTTCCCCTGACGAAAGAGCAGTTCCGCGAGCGCTTCTACGCGCAGTTCTACGACCCCGCTTACGGCGCGGTGGGAGCGGAGCTGGCGAAGGTGTTCGAGGTCGCGTGGGACGGCTATATCGCCTATCGCAAGGCGCCGCGGATGGAGCCGGCGGGCAAGAGCTTCGCCGACCCGAAGTACCAATTGTCAGTCGAGTGGCGCGAGACGCGGGATAGACTCCAGGCCGCCGAAAAGCGGCAGAAGGATCCGAAAACCCGCTCGCGCATCCTGGTCGTCAACGGCTCGACGCGCAGCGAGCACACCTGTCCGGGAGAGATCTCCAAGACGCGCCGTCTCGCCCAGCACGCGCAAGAAACGATCGAGGCGCTGCGGGGCTACGAGGTGGATTTTCTCGATATCTCCAAGCTCGCCTACGAACCGTTGAAAGTCATCTACCCGTGCAAGGCTTGCGTGTCCACGTCCATGCCGCTGTGCCATTGGCCGTGCAGCTGCTATCCCAATCACGCGCTCGCCCAGACCAACGACTGGATGGCCGAGATCTACGAACGCTGGGTGGCGGCGCACGGCGTCTTCATCCTGTGCCCCGTGAATTGGTACCACGCGCCGGCGAGCCTGAAGCTCATGATGGACCGGCTGGTGTGCGCCGACGGCGGCAATCCCGACCCCACGACCACTCACGGCAAGGACCCCGCGGCCGCGAAGGCGCTGGAGTTGAAAGGCTGGAGCTATCCCAAGCACCTGGCGGGACGCGCGTTCGCGATCGTGGCGCACGGCGATGCCGCCGGGCCCGAGAACCTGCGGCGCACGCTCACCGACTGGCTGACCGACATGGAGCTGATCCCCGCCAGCCGCACGGCATTGATCGACACCTGGATCGGCTGGTACCAGCCGTACGCGACCAGCCACGAGGATCTCGACCAGGACAAGGACCTGTTCCGGGAAGTGAGCAACGCCTCGCTTGCACTGGCGAACATGGTGAAGCAGATCCGGTCGGGGAAATACCACGCGCCGGACGAGAAGCTGCACGATCCTAGAGAGAAATGACGGGTGCGATCAAATCCACACGGATGAGGGATCACGCACTTGCGGTGATTCTGTTGACAGCCAAACGCGGCCGTTCATATTTCGACTCCGCTGCGCTACGCTCAACACGAACGGGCGCCCGAGGTCTTGCATCGGCCTGCTAGTGATGCGCGTCCGAAGGTATGCTCGGCATCGGGCCGCTGCGCAGGTTGTTGAGGTGCCGCTGCCGCACCAGCGCCATGGTGATGGCGACGAACACCCCGAACAGCACGATCACCGTGTAGATGGAAAGATTGAGCGAGATCAGCAGCGCATAGAGGCCGAGCATCACCAGTATGCTCAGGTTCTCGTTGAAATTCTGCACGGCGATCGAATGGCCGGCCCCCATGAGGATGTGCCCGCGGTGCTGGAGGAGCGCATTCATGGGCACGACGAAAAAGCCGGCGAGCGCGCCGATCAGCACCATGAGCGGAATGGCGACGGTGACGCTGCGCGCGAAGACCATCACGATTACGATCACTCCCATGCCGATGCCGACCGGCACGACGTTGACCGCGCGGTCGAGGGGGACGCACTTCGCGGCGACCACTGCGCCAACCGCTATTCCCACGGCGCAGATACCCTGCAGCACGGTGGCCTGGGACAGCGTGTACCCCAGCGCGGTCTCCGCCCACTTCAGCACGATGAACTGGAGCGTCGCTCCCGCCCCCCAGAACAACGTCGTCGTCGCGAGCGAGATCTGCCCGAGCTTGTCCTTCCACAGCAGCCGCACGCAATGCGCGAACTCGCGTACCAGAAAGACGGGGTTCTTGCTCGGCGGGCGGTGGTCCACGCCGGTCCTGGGTATGTAGAGATTGAAAATGGCCGCGATCACGTAGAACGTGACGATCAGCATGATCGCGATCTCGGGCGCGGTGTCGATGCCGGTATCGAAGCGGGGAAGATCGATCCTGAGCAGCTCCTTCGACACCCCTTCGCTGATGAGCACGCCACCGAGAAGCGTGCCGAGGACGATGGACCCGACCGTCAACCCTTCGATCCAGCCGTTGGCGACCACGAGCTTGTGATGCGGGAGGTACTCGGTCAGTATTCCGTACTTGGCCGGTGAGTACGCGGCAGCGCCCAGTCCCACCACCGCATAGGCCAGCAAGGGGTGCACCCCGAAGAGCATCATCAGGCAGCCGCCGATCTTGACCAGGTTGGTGATGAACATCACCTGGCCCTTCGGTATGGCGTCGGCAAACGCCCCGACGAAAGGCGCAAGCATCACGTACGACACCGTGAAGAACAGCTTGAGCATCGGCGAGAACCACTCGGGTGATTGCATCATTATCAACGATGCAATCGCGGCGACGAGGAGCGCGTTGTCGGCGAGCGACGAGAAGAACTGCGCCGCCATGATGATGTAGAAGC
>CAZQJF010000362.1:0-4216 GCA_964593735.1 uncultured Streptomycetaceae bacterium
CTCCGTCGTGCCTCCTACGCTCAGGACGAACGGCCGGAGTCGAAGGGCGAACAACTTATGAAATGAGCTCAAATAAAAAAGGCGGCGCTGCCGCCGCCTCGTTCTAGTATCGCCAGTCGGTCACTTGATCTGAACCGGCTTGCCTTTCGCAGCCGACGCGACGATCGCTTCCAGCACTGCGACGCCGTTGACGGCTTCCTCGGCCGGCACCACGAACGGCTGCCTGGCGGCGACGGCATCGGCAAACGCTTCGAGTTCGGCCTTTTCCTTGCTCACCGCTTCGAGCGGAATCTTGTTGGACGCGCCTTCCAGCCCGCGAAACGTCAGGTCGGTATCGCCGCGCGATTCGAGCCAGCCCTTGGAGCCGAATACGTGCACGCGCCACAGCTCTCCGGTAACGAAGATCGTGCTGAGATAGCCGGTGGCGCCGCTCGCGAATTTGAGCAGCATCGAAGTGGTGTCGTCCATGGTAATTTCCGGCGGGTGCTTGCGCTTGTCGCTGAACGCATAGACGCTCGTGACGAGCCCCGCGATCTGTATCATCGAATCGAGCGTGTGTATGCCGCGAGCCGTCATGCCGCCCGCCGGCGATTCCTCACGGGTCGATCTCCAGGTGCTTTGTGTGCCCAACCGGTAGCCCGTTGCACCGGAGTGCGCGCCTTCGACATGCAGCACGTCGCCGATCTCGCCGGCGCGGATGCGGCGCATCATCTCCACGAAGGCCGGAGCGTGCCGGCGGTTGTATCCCACGCAGAGGGTAACGCCTCCGGCACGGCACGCTTCGACCGCCTTCTCGGCGCTCTTGCGCGTCAACGTCATCGGCTTCTCGACGAAAACGTGCTTGCCGGCCTTGGCCGCCTGCGCGATCTGCTTCAGGTGCAGCGAGTGCGGCGTGGCGAGCACCACGGCGTCGATCTCGGGGTCTTTCAGCACCCTGCCGTACGAAGACAGCACCTTGATGCCGGTCTTCTGGGAAAACTCCTTGTGGCTCTCCGGACTGCGGGAGATTCCTTTGACGAAGCGAAACTTCTCGCTGTCTTTCACCGACTCGACCAGCGTATTGCCCCACCGTCCCAACCCGTAAATGGCGGCTCGCAGCATGTTGTCGTCCCTTTCGAATTATTGGAACCCTGGATCTCAGGTGCAAATATGCATGCAGGTATTTGCACGAGGCTCGATCTGCCCTCATCCCGTGCCCTTCTCCCGCAGGAGAAGGGAAGTATCAGGTGCAAATATACCTGCGGCTATTTGCACGAGACTCGGTTTGAGGCCGCCACAATAGCACAGCGGCTGGCCGCCATGTCACTGAAATCGCCGTACCGGATGCGCGGGACAGACAGGCCGTCCGCGCTCGCGGAACGGCGGACGAACGGCAACGCGCGACGTTCAGCCGGCGTGCAACAGGTCGTCAAATCCGTTTTGCGGACCGTACCGGCGGTGCCGCCGCCGCCGCTGCGCCGCGATGTCCCGCTGCGCTGCCCGGTTACGGCGCTCCAGCCGGTAACGCCTGTCATCGCCATCGCGCCGGTTGGACAGCCACTGGAGGGCCGCCGACTCGATCTGGAAACTCCGCACGTTCAACCCCTGCTGCCGCGCCAGCAGGGCGAGGTATTCATGAGAGAGGCGAAGCTCGGCGGTGTCCCCGATCAAAGCGATCCTGCACGATGAACCGCGGCCCAGCCGCTTGAAGTAATCGAGAAGACCGTTGGGTTCGCTGTGAAATATCGACCGGGACTGGTGCACCTCGATGAGGATGGCTCCGCGAAGGTACTCCTGGTTTTCCCGAACGATGCTGCGAATGAACTCCCGTGTCTCCTCGATGGTTTCGCGGCCGGAGAGCTTCGCCCGGAGATACCCGGGCCCCGGGGTGATCTCGTATTCCATTGACTGTCCGATTTGATACAAAAAATTGTCTGAAAGAAAGTCAGAAGGCGCCCATGCAGGAATGTGACAGGCCCGGTTCCCGGCAGGTTCGACCCGCTGGCGAAGTCAAGGCGGGCATGGGCCGCGAGTCAATTTTCCACTACGACCCCGCAAACGTACGGCGACAAAAAAACGCGCCTTCCCACGAAAAAGGCCAGCTCACGCTGGCCCTCTCTCGTTGTGGATGCTTTACGTTACCAGCCAGCCCGTGGCGGCGGCGGCGGGGTGCCAGGCGGCGGGGGTGGCGGGGTCCGATAGCGCGACGGGGCGGAAGGCGCCATGCGCCCGGACATCGGGACGCGGTGACCTTTCGAATACATGCACTGCTGGTAGGAAATATCGTAGCGGCGCTGCGCCTCGTAACCGGATGCATTCGCGGCGCCCGCTCCCGCGACGGAGCCGCCGACGAGACCTACGCCCGCGCCTACCGCGGCACCCGAACTGCCGCCGATCGCCGCCCCGGCGATAGCGCCGATGGCAGTACCCAGAAGCGCGTTGGCGACGCCGGTGCGTTCCTGTTCCAGCGTGGCCGTCTGACCGCCGCTCTGGTCGTAGGCGTACTGCCGGCACGCGCCTTCATCGAAGCGGAATTGATCGAAGTTCTTGCCGGTGCCGGGCATTACCGCGACGCTCGGGCCCGTCGGCATGCTGACGCACCCGGCGAGGCCCAATGCGGCGGCGACGAGCAGAGGTCTGAATATTGCGGACATGGGTATTCTTCCGATGACGAGTAATTTTTCCGGTTACCCGGTTACGATGGCGGCCGGGGCGCAACGCGCTCCCACTCCGAAGCGCACTGCTGGACGTACGGATAGTAAGAATTCGAGTCACGGCAGAAGTACCAGGATCCCTGCCGCCCCTGCCGTCCCTGCCGCGGTTCCGCGGCCGGCTCTTCGGTTTGACCCTGTTCGACGTACACGGGCGGCGCAGCGACCACGGAGCCCGGATAATCGTACGGCGAATAATAAGATGGCGCATAGTACGGGGAGTAGTAAGGGCGCGGGTAACCGTATCCGAATGCCGGAACGCCCAGGGAAAGCCCGAAGCGCACGCCGCCACGGTGGCCGAAATGGTGGCCGCCATGGTGGCCGCCATGGTGGGCACCGTGGCCACCATGGCGGAATCGGTGTTGCGCGAACGCATCGGCCGTCACCGTCGCGCCCATGAACAATACCAGGGAAAACAATGCCGCTTTAGCTGCTTTCATGGACCACCTCACAAACACATAAACAAGCAGGGATCTTAAAGGAATCGACCGCAACCACGACCGAAAAAATTGTTACAAAACGTAAGCCCGGCAATCCCGGCTTTCCAACGCGCCCTCCGATGGGAGCGTCAATCCAGAGAATTTCCGAACAAATCCACTTACATGGCAGCCGGATTCAATGATTCGACAGTCAATTACGGCAAGAATTCCGCAATAAGACCCGGCAACCACATGGCGCCAGGAAATCGTGCAATTCGTGGGACAGGGCCTAAAGACGACGGTAGTGCTGCTTTGCTTGCTGCCTGGCCGTGAAAGAAGTCGCAGATCGGCCTTCCCCGAATCCCCAATCTCAGAGGTCCCCTAAAGGATCGCGGCCTGCATCAGGGTCCCACCACTCACGTGTACAGGTGGCAGGCGACCAGATGACCGGGAGCTGCTTCGCGCAGACGAGGCTCCTCCTGGCTGCACTGCGGCATGACGAACGGGCATCGCGGGTGGAATCGGCAGCCGCTGGGCGGATTGAGAGGAGAGGGCACCTCTCCTGCAAGGACAATCTCTTCGTTCTGCAGGTCCGGATGGTCCGGGAGAACTGCGGAGAGCAGTGCCTTGGTGTACGGATGCAAGACATTGCTGAACAACTCTTCAGTGGGAGCGTAATCGACAATCTGTCCCAGGTACATCACGGCTGTTTGATGCGCCATGTGCCGGACCGTCGCCAGATTATGCGCTATCAGCAGATAGGCGACATGGTCACGTTGCTGGATGTCTTTGAGCAGGTTCAATATCTGGGCCCGTATGGAGACATCCAGCGCGGAGACGGGCTCATCCAGTACGATGAGTTTGGGATTCGAGGCCAGGGCGCTGGCCAGGGCGATACGCTGACGCTGCCCGCCGCTGAACTCATGCGCGTAGTGCTGTGCCTGCTCCGGACGGATGCCGACCTGCTCCATCACCTCGGCGACTCGTTCACCGATTTCCCGGCGGCCCCATTTGTTGACGACCAGGGCTTCGGCAATGATCCTGCCGACGGGCATGCGGGAATTGAGGGACGACCACGGATCCTGGAATACGGCCTGCACGAGGGAC
>CAZQJF010000363.1:0-4213 GCA_964593735.1 uncultured Streptomycetaceae bacterium
CCGCGCCCAACCCAGGCGCGAAAATCCTGCTCTTCTAAGAGTTAGAAGGGCCCCCCATCCCGCCCCCATCTCCCATTCTTCTCTGCGCACTCTGTGTTCTGTCGTAAAGATCGCGTTCTTGAGACGGCTCTTAAATCATCCGGCTGTCACGAACGGATGAGGACGGAGCAGGCATGGTCGCGAGACTCGAACGGCATTTCCTGGGCCCGCGCTTCGAGCGGTTTGGCAGTAGAATCCCTTCAACTAAAGACCGGGGAGCGCGCCATGTCCCTCGCCCTCGAACATCATTTCACCGCCGAACCGCTGTCCCCCGTCCTCGGCGCTTCGATCGTCGGGCTGGATCTGCGCGAGCCGCTGCCGGGGACCACGAAACGCGCGGTTTACGACGCCTTCATCCAGTATCACGTGCTGTGCTTTCGTGATCAGCATCTGGATCACGACCAGCAGATCGCCTTCAGTGAGCAATTCGGCACGCTCGAGCGCCACATGGCCATGAACCGCGGCACGGTGCATCCGCTGGTGCATATCGTCACCAATCTTGGCGCTGACGGAAAACCCACCGGCAACGTTGCCTCGACCCTCTGGCATTCCGACAAGTCGTTCCGTCCCCAGCCCTCGCTCGCGACGATTCTGCACGCTCTGGTGATGCCGCCGGATGGAGGAGAGACGTGCTTCGCCAATATGATCGCAGCTTACGAGGCGCTGCCGGAGGCTGAGAAGACGGCGCTTGACGGCGTCCGTGTCGTGCATAGCTGGGAAATTTCCCGGGCACGCGCGGGGGCCAAAGCCACGCCGGAGGAAATCGCAGACGCCCCGCCCATGACGCATCCGCTCGTCCGCACGATCCCGGAAACCGGGCGCAAAGCGCTGTTCATGGGCGAGCACGCTTCTTACTTCGAAGGGCAACCGGAGGAGGTCGGGCGCGTCCGTCTGGAGAAACTCGTCGAGCACGCGGTGCAGGAGCGTTTCGTCTATCGCCACAAATGGACGCCGGGCGACTTGCTGATGTGGGACAACCGCTGCCTGCTTCACCGCGCCAACACCAACTTCGACGCGGCGCGGTTCCCGCGGGTGCTGCAGCGGACTTGTCTGCGCGGTACCGCGCCCGCCTGATTGCATCGCCCCATGCCCAGAACCAAGGTCACTGTGCCCAACGTGGCTGAAGCAGGCCCGGGACTATGGTCGAACTGCATTCGCGCCGGGGATCTCATCTTCATCTCCGGTCAGGTGGCGCGTCCGCTCGAAGGAGGCAGGACGCTGGTGGGCAGCAATGAGTACGAGCAGGCGAAGCAGATCTTCACGCGGATCAAGCACATCTGCGAAGGCGCCGGCGGCAGCCTCGATAATGTCGTCAAACTGACCATCTTCATGGTCAATATCAAGAACAACACCGAGGTCTGGCGCGCGCGCCGCGAGTTCTTCACCGGTGACTTCCCGGCTTCGACGCTGGTTGAAGTGCGATCGCTGGCCGGCCAGGAAACGCTGGTTGAGATCGAAGCAGTCGCGTATCTCGGAAAGTCGTAATCCATTCCTGAACCGCTGTTCCGATATCCGGGTCGGACCACCCTAAGTTTCAGTTCCGACAGGATTTTCCACCAGATATAGTCCGAAATTCTGCCTTAGAACGCCATTTTCTGGGCGGAAACTGACACTCCAAGCGCGGTCCGACCCGAATCAGTCAGTGTAGTCGTCCGTCAATTCTCGAATCAGGAGTACACTGCAGTGAAAGTTCTGATCACCGGCGGCGCAGGATTTCTCGGGCGCCGGCTCGCGGACAAGCTTGTCGAACGCGGGACCTTGAAGGGAACCGACGGCCGCGACCATGCGATCGACGAGATCGTGCTGTTGGACGTCGTGCCCGCCGAGGGATGCGCCGACGCGCGCATTCGCATGATCGTCGGCGACATCTCGGATGCCACGCTGCTGCACCGCTCGATCGATCGCAACACTGCGTCGGTCTTTCATCTCGCCGCGATCGTGAGCGGTCAGGCGGAAGCAGATTTCGATCTCGGCATGCGCATCAACGTCGACGCGTCACGCTCCCTGCTCGAAGCGTGCCGTGCGTCCGGGCATCAGCCCCGGGTCGTGTTCACGAGCTCGGTTGCGGTGTACGGCGGCGATCTTCCCGCGACGGTGCCCGATTCCACGGCGCTCAACCCACAGTCATCGTACGGCACGCAGAAAGCGATTGGCGAGCTGCTGCTCAACGACTACAGTCGCAAGGGATTCATCGACGGGCGCGTGCTGCGGCTGCCGACGATCAGCGTGCGGCCAGGCAAACCGAACAAGGCGGCGTCTTCCTTCGCGAGCGGCATCATCCGTGAGCCGCTGAACGGGGTGCAATCGACGTGCCCGATCGCGCCCGAAACACGCGTGTGGCTACTGTCCCCGCGCAAGGCGATCGAAGGTCTCATCCTCGGGCACGAGCTGCCGGCGCAAGCGCTCGGGTTGAGCCGCGTCATCAACCTGCCCGGCGTATGCGTGACCGCGCGCGAGATGCTCGCCGCGCTCGAGCGCGTGGCGGGCACGGAAGCGGCGAAGCGCGTGCGCTGGGAGCGCGACGCGGCGACGGATCGGATCGTTGCGAGCTGGCCTGGCGCCTGGGACACGCGGCGCGCCGAGGCGCTCGGATTCAGAGGCGATGCGGATTTCGACGGCATTATCCGCGCCTACATCGAGGACGAACTGGGGACAGCCTTCAAGGATCCTGGAACGAACGGATGAGGAAGCGCGCAGGGGCGCGCGGCAGTTCCCCCTTGCCGCGGACCAGAATCGCTTCAGTTTTTATCGTTCATCATCTGCACGGGGAACGCCTGGCCCTCCACGACCGGTGGCCATACCCGCGGATCCGCATTCATCAGTGCGACGTATTCCGCCTCGGTCATCGTGGAACAGCCCGTCAAAACGCCAGCTATGAATGCCAACAGAATGATATTCCGCATGAGAGTCTCCTTCGCCAAGGACGCACGCTTCCGCCTCTTTACGCATAGTGACGATAAACAGACTGGGGTGACTTGTCTACCTTCCATCGCTTAAGGGGATTTGCGATCAGGATGGCTCACCCCACCCGCGAATCTGCGTGTTACGAGCCCGAGGCGGCACGGACGTTCGCGGAAATTGAGCCTGGCCCGTTTGGTTTCTCGGTTTGGTTTCTCGGTTATTGTACCGAATGACCGGTTGTCGCGAGGATCACCAGGGACCCAAGGTCCGCTCCGTGACCAGTCTTTAATTTAATCGGGTGAACAATGAATGAGCCTGTTTCAACGCTGGAAAGCAACAAAGCAGCGGTTCGCCGCTTCAAGGAATCCCAGGGCACCAAAGACGAAGCCGCGGCGATGCGCGAGATACTGGCGCCCGGCTACGTGCGCCTGCGCGGCGGCATGGCGAACCTCGCCAGCAATGCGCGCGACCAGGGCTTTCCCGAACCGGAGACGGGCCTGCGTGGAGCTTTCCCCGATCGCGTAGATGTCATCGAGGACATCATTGCGGAGGACGACCGGGTCGGGATGCTGTGGCGGCTTACCGGCACGCACCAGGGCAACCTGTTCGGAATTCCGCCGGCCGGACGCAAGGTCGATATCCATGAGATCGGATTGTTCCGGCTGGCCGATGGCAGGATCACGGAAGGCTGGTTCATGGCCGATGAACTGGGCTTGCTCAAGCAACTCGGCACGCAACTGCCGCCGCGCACGGACGGCCAATTGATCGTGCCGCCGGTGACCGATGCCGGCGAGGACGGGGATGTCGTCGTGAAGCGGCTGATGGCCAAACCGCCCGTTACGCAGCAGGACCGCAACAAGGTGAAGGTCGCCCGCTCCAAGTCGTCGTTCGCGCAGAAGGAAGACCGGGCCAATTTCGTGCAGCGGCGCTGGGGATTGCAGCATATGCGCGACTACGGCGAAGCCAACGGCGTGGTCCAGTTCGATCCTTCGCACGCGTTTCCGGGCCGTAACGACCGCATCACCGGGCTGCTCGCCGAAGGCGACAAGGTGTGGATGAAGTTCAACCTGCGCGGCACCAATACGCAGAGCTTCTACGGTTTGCCGCCGACTGGCAGGCGCTGCGAAATGACCGAGGTCAGCATCTCGACCTTTGTCGGTGACACGTGGGTGGAGGGCTGGGTCCTGGCGGACGGGGTGGGAATACTCCTGCAGCTTGGCGCCCTCCACATGCTGGCCGGGCTGGGCTGCCAGCCGCTAAAGTGAATCCCGTT
>CAZQJF010000364.1:0-4205 GCA_964593735.1 uncultured Streptomycetaceae bacterium
CCCGTTAGCGAGTGTCCGTTAGCGAGTGTCCGTTAGCGAGTGCCCCTAGCGGGACATCTCATGCTGTATGTATCTTACATGCGAATAATTTGCAAGAGCAACTACGACTCGAACGCGTGCCCTGGACGAGGGAGGTCTACGAAGCCTTCTTCCCCTTCGCATTGTATGCGCACCACGCACAGCGTTCGGCGTAGGTGATGGCCAAATCCTTTTGGGTTAGGCGTTCTAGCAGTTCATAGTCAGGCGCGCCGGACAGGAATTTCAGTAGGCGATCGCGCGCTGCGTTCTTGTACGACCCATAGAAGAAGTCACAGAGATCGGTGAACGTCTCGGCCGTTGCGGGCAGTCGCCTCAGTTCGCCAAAGAAAGTTTCCGGGTGCTTCTCATACGCGGCTGCCTCATCATCTGAGAGGGGGCACGTCGCTATCACATGCTTACCAGTAGCCAGCTCGTAGCACCCGTAAACGGTTTTCTCGAGCACGGAGGCGTCATAAAGACGCCCCGGTACTTCCGTGCCATCCTTATTCGGTATTTGATACCACTGGCCAAACCGCAAACGAGGCGCGGTGGAATCGCCAAACGCCAGATCTGGCATGTCACCATCAAACGACGAGGGGATCTCGTAGTGGGTCTTCATCGAATCCAATAGGTCAAACATCTCGACGTGGCGTTCGCGAGATTCGAGCACGGCTTTGTATCCGGCAAATTGCACATCAGGTCCAAAGTCGGGGATGTGGAAGCCAGTTGCCAAAATCTGAGTGCCAGGACTCACGCGGTCGAGGTGGTTGTGGAAAGCGTGATTGGTCACGAGAACGTAGGCGCTCGGCTTCATTTCCCCGTTTGGGAAGCCGGTTTTTTCGTTTGCGCGAATCTCGCTGAGAGCTGCCGCTGGCCATCCCGTGAGTTCCGTGGCCTGCAAAATATCAGGCACATTGACTTCGATAAAAACCACGCGCGTGTGTTGGCCTTTTTTTTCTAGAGCAGCGTTCAGTTTGCTTGCGACTCTGAGCCTCCTTCCCTCGTCAGCAGCGCCGCCCTGCTCCTCAGCCAAAGCTGGCCAGTTGCGCGACTTTACCTCGACGGAGAATTTCTTGTCCGTTGCTGGGTGAGTTGCCACGAACTCGACATGCGAGGTCGAGCCGTCCCTCTCGTTCTCAAACTCCAGATCAAACCCGGCCATTAGAAAGGCCGCGGCGGCGTAGGTTTCAAAAAGCACTCCAGTAAAATCATCGGAACGGCTACTTTTGAGTCGGTTGACGAACCGACGCACAACTCGGTCCTTCTGCGCAGGCGTGCGGTGGCCAATCAGATAGACGTTGTAGGCCAAGTTTAGGTAGGCACTTATCGCCCCGGTCATCGGCCGGGTATAGACGCCTTTCGCATTCTTCGCGTTCTGCTTGGCGCCCATAACGGACTGTTCGAACCACGTTACGATCGGGTGCCGATCAGCCGCGGGTTTTTTCCTCTCCGAGTAAAGCCAGCTTTGGCTGAGGCGATACAGAAAGTGGTCGCTGAGGAAATCGTGGAAAGTTTTCCACCGCTCAGCCTTCTGCGTGCATCGGGTGTTGCCCACGAAGACGACTCGCCACTCGTTCACCACCGTCGATATAATTGGCTTGCCCAGCCCCTGCTGTTTTCTGCGCTGGAATTCGGCGGCCTTCATCTCCCTGCGTTTTTGGTCGAGAGCCGCCCAGACCTCTGGCGGCAGCTCAGGCGACTCTGTAACAGCAGAGCCGCCATGACACTTCTTGAACTTCTTGCCGCTGCCGCAAGGGCACAGCTGATTTCTTTCGACCTTAGGCATCGTTAAATTCGTGCATAGAATCGCGGTCACGCTTTTGGGTCCACTGACACGATTCCGATCGGGAATTCAAGCAATTGTTCTGGTTTTGTTCAGGGCGCTGAAACTAATCCCCGCCACCCAAACCTCATTTATCTTGCATCCACCTCGTCCGTTGAGGGGCGCATCATGACGCGTCGTTAGGCGGGACGAGGTGCGGCGCCTGCGGGTCGCTTTCGCAAAGCGACTCCCGGGCGGCGCCGGCCTCCGCCCGGGCACAAACTAGGGTGCCCTGCCAGGAGCTGGCTGACGACCGTAAGGTCTACATCAAACGCGGCCCGCCCATCTCCATAGGAGCTCTCCCCGGTCGCGGGACACTTACGGCGAAAGCGCGGGTCCGCCCCCAGCAACTGACCCAAAGTGGACGTTCCGCGGCTCACCGAATTGCGGGAATCGGCACCGCACTAGCGCGGCCCCGCGTCACCAATGAGAGCTTTGCATCGCTCATGAGCGCTCAGCACCTGTCTGTCGCCGGATGGCGTGGTGAGCTAGGTTGTCGTGATGCGATCGATGCCTGCAACCCGTAGCAGATTCGCGCTCGTCGCCGCGGCCTGCGCAGCATTGCTTGCCGCAGCTGGTTCCGGACAAGCCGCATCAATCGGAGACTTTGCCGGGCTGGTCGACATCGGGGGCGGCCGCAAGATCTATCTTGAGTGTCGCGGCACAGGGTCCCCGACGGTGGTGTTGGTGGCGGGACTCAAAGCTTCCGCCGAGGATTGGAGCATTGCCGATAAATCGGCGCCGGCGGTGTTTCCCGAAATCGCCAAGTTCACCCGGGTCTGTGCTTACGACCGTCCCGGAACGCCGGTCGGTGAGAAGCCGAGCCACAGCGACCCGGTGCCGCAGCCGACCAATGCGGGGGATGCGGTCGCCGATTTGCATGCCCTGCTGAATGCCGCCGGTGAGGTGGGGCCCTACGTGCTTGTCGGGCATTCCTATGGCGGCCTGATCGCCAGACTCTATGCGAGCATCTATCCCGAAAACGTGTCCGGTCTCGTCCTCGTCGACGCCCTTACCGACGGGCTTCGCGATGCCGAGACGCCTGACCAGTGGGCGATTCAGCGAATCCTGATGGAGGGCGACATACGCGAAAGTCTGGTCTTGTACCCAGCCCTTGAAAGGATCGACCCGGACCGCAGCTTCGACCAGGTCCGCGCCGCCCCGCCACCGCGTCCGCTCCCCCTGATTGTTCTGTCCGCCGACCGGCCCTGGGGGCCGCAAGTCCCGTCAATGATTGCTGCGGGCACGTTGCCCGCCAATGTTCCGCCAGACTTCGGCTACGTCACCGACGCCGCGCAGAAACAGGCACAGGAACGACTTGCCAAGCTCGTGCCGAATGCGAAGCACATCACGAACACGAACAGTGGCCACGAGATACATAAGGAACAGCCTCAACTCGTGATCGACTCGATTCGCGAGGTCGTCGACGCGGTCCGCAGCGGTAGTTGGCAGCCGGCGCCCTGAAGGGAGCGCTCGCGGCGTCGATGGCACGAACAGAGCGACGAGCCCTCGACTTCTGCTTAGCCCACGAAGCGGACGCAAGCCTCCTGGGACTTATCCCCGCCCTCCGAACCTCCCTTATGCGGTGAATGCGGCACGCAGCGAATACCCTTCACCCTTTCCGCCACGCGACTTGCCGGCGCTTCGCGCGCAAGATCGCGGCAGAAAGCCCTCTCCCCGCTGGGGCGAGGAGAACCGTGGCGCGGAGGCAATCTCCAATTCCTCTCCCCCTGGGGGGAGAGGACGGCGAGCCTCTGTCCGCTCGCCGGGTGAGGGGGATGGGGCGCAAGAGCGAAGCGATGACCCAAACTTGGCCGGTTGGCACCCATTGGCTAGGTGTGGACACGAGAATCGAAATGGTCACCGAAGCCGAATGATTTTATATTGCAGGTAAGGGGCCACCAGAATCAACCTGAAGGGGGACGGTTATCGATGAGCAACATCTTCCGCAACGCAGCCTTGGCGCTCGCTCTGTTGGCCGGCACGGCGCTCGCTTCCGCGCCCGCCATGGCCGGTGACAGATATTACCGCCATTGGGGGTGGACCAACATGTACACCAACTTTCACAACACCAATAAGCCCCGCCACGCCTTCCCCCAATACGGCCCGGTCTATCGCGGTCCTGGCTACGCCTATTACGGACCCCGGGCCTATTACGCGGGTGTGCCCTACCGTTACGTCGGCAGACCCGACGCCTGGCGCTGGTAAGAGTGAGGGGTTAGCCGGGAACCGGCCGGCCGCCTCATAAGTTGCTTTTGCATGCGGAGGCCAACGCAAGGAGGCTCGCAGATGAGCAAGACCATCACGCAGGGGGCTCTCGCGCTGGCGCTGCTCGCCGGTGCGGCGCTGTTGTCGGCGCCGGCGA
>CAZQJF010000365.1:0-4204 GCA_964593735.1 uncultured Streptomycetaceae bacterium
TGAGCACTTCCTGCTGCCCGGCCGCCTCCATCTGCGCGAGCGGCGTATCGCGCCACGCGCCGTAATTGCCGGCGCGCAGGTGCTCCAGCAGGACGCGGTCCGATGCCAGGTCGGGATAGATCCAGTGGTTCTTCTCGGTGAGGAAGGCGTGCGACCAGCTCGACGACGCCATGATCACCACGCGCCAGGGGCTCTCCTTGAGAACGCGGGCCGTCGCTTGCCCCATCTCGAAACAACGGCGCGGCGACGGGGAGGGCGGATCCGGCTCGTCCGAGTATTCCGTGCTGCCGCCCCGGTAGCGGATCACCGAACTGCCGTAGCAGTTGACCGCCACGGGCACGACCGGCGTCGCGAATCCCTTCCGGTCGAGATCGAGGTAGAGCAGCGTGTTGGCAAAGGCGTGGCCCAGGCCGTCCTGGTGCAGTGCCTTGTAGGCGTAAGACATGTCTATGCCTGCCTCGAGCAGCCCCTTGGCGAGATAGCGCCCGGCCTTGTGGTGTCCAGGGTGGGAGAAGGTCTTGTCGGCCGGTTCGCCCCAGATGTTGGGCCGGCCGCGCAGGCGCTCGTACGGCTTGAAATTAAACTGCTCGTAGGCCAGCACGCAGAACGGCGGAATGATGTCTTCCTTGAAATTCTCGTACTGGTCGTCGCCCCACATGACGATAAGGTCGGGCTGGAAGGCATCGATCTCCGCGCGGATTTTCCGGAAGGCGCTGAAGACACGCGCCTTGTGCGCCTTGTGCGCCGTGATGCCTTCATCATCGCCCCACTCCTGGCGCATGGGCTCCGGCCAGTTGGCGGGGTCCCGCATGCGCTCGGGAATTCGCCGGTCGCTGTGCAGCATCCGCGCCAGCGGCCACGGTTTGTGCTCTTCAGGGACCAGTCCCGGCGGATAGTGCGTAGCGCCTATGCCCAGAATCTCTGCCATGATCTATCCTTCCACCAAAGTGATATTTGCCGCCCCGGCGCGTCTACTGTCTACTCCGAGCCGACCGCTGACAGCACATCGTCCCCGGTGCCGGGGTCGCTGGAACAATACATCACGCATGGGCAGTGGACAAGCACGTGCGAAGCGACCAACCGACCGCTAGCCGTCACCCGGGATGTTTCATGACGAACTCGTTCACGACCTCGAGCCGTCCTCCTCTGACTCTCCAGTCTTATCCAGTCGCAGGCTCCTGCTCCAAAGCCCCACCACTGAGACTACGAACGCCAGGATCACCAGAAACAGCCATGCGTCGTTCAGTGAGCGGATCCAGCCGACCCAGGCGTCGAAATCGAGAAACCCTTTCACCGCACCCTCGTGTATGCCGGACAAAGCCGACCTTAGTTTCGCAACGGTTTCGCAACGGTCTCGCAACGTCGGTCTCGCAACGTCGCGTCTGTGGCAGAATACTTTCCGTGGCAGGCGGTGGGTATTCGGGAATCCACTAAGGAAAGTTACGTGCCCGTCGCAGGATGGCTGGTTCGACCGGGCCGTTCTGCATTTGTGGGAGCATGTTGACGTTGACGGCTTTCCCTGTAATGGGTGCGCGTCGTTCGCTCGCGGCCGACGCCAGGGACGCGCTGTTGTTTGGCGCGTGTTATCTGGCCCTCGACTGGGCGAGCTCCATTTACCCGCTCGGCCCGTTCAACATTACACCCTGGAATCCCCCACCGGCATTGAGCATTGTCTGGATGCTGATCGGCGGGTTGCGTTATGCGCCGGTTGTATTCGCTGCCACCCTCGCCGGCGACCTGCTGCTTCGCGAAGCACCCGGCGGCTTACAGATGTCGATCGTGACCTCGTTGGTCCTTGCCGCAGGCTATACCGGGATCGCGGCGGTACTCAGATTGCGCTTCGGGTTCGACGGCCGACTGCGTGACATGCGCCAGCTGTGGATCTTCATCGCGGCCACGGCAGTGGGCGCTGCGATCATCGGTATTTTCTACGTGGGAGCGCTCTGGGCCGCAGGGTTTCTTTTTCAAGACTCGTTTGTCGCCGTGGCGTTCCGGTTCTGGCTGGGGGATACGGTCGGGGTGCTCGTTACCGCACCGCTGCTCATGGTTGCCGCGGATCCCGAGAGGCGCCAAAGCCTGATCCAGGCATGGCGCAAACCCGAGACCGCGCTCCAGTTCGCCACGTTGCTCGGAATGATCCTGTTCCTGTTCCAAAGCGGCGCCACGCCGCAACAGTACTTCTATCTTCTGTTCCTGCCCCTGATCTGGATTGCCTCGCGCAACGGACTGAGCGGCGCCGTGGTAGGTTCGTGCATGGTCCAGGCTGGTGTGGTGCTGGGCGCCCAGATTGGATCGCTGCAGGCCCTTGCTATCGTAGAACTGCAGGTGCTGGTAGCCGCGCTTACGCTTACCGGTCTGTCGCTGGGAATCATCGTGGACGAGCGGGAGCGGGTGGTTGAAGATCTCAAGCGTTCGCTGCGGCTGGCGGCCGCCAGCGAAATGGCGGGTGCAATCGCCCATGAGATAAACCAACCGCTTTCCGCAATGCATAATTATGGGAGCGCCTGCCAGATCATGCTGCGCCGAAGCAAGGACGCCGTCTCTCATTCCGAGCTGAGCGTCACGGTCGATAAAATGCTTCAGGAATCAAAGCGCGCCGCCGAAGTCGTGAGACGGCTGCGGGACTTGTTCAGACGCGGGACGATACGGCTCGAACCCGTTAGAGTGGCTGTTCTGCTGGAGCGCGCGAACGCCATCGCCAAGGAGCTCAGCCTGTCCGGAGACGTGACGTTTCAGGTGGACAGTAACGATAGAGCGCGCACGCTGCTGGTGGACCGGGTGCAGATCGAGCTGGTGCTGCGCAATCTGATTGCAAACGCGTTCGAGGCCGTAGCGGAGATGCCGCCGGGGAACAAGGGGGTTACGGTATTGACCCGCATGCTGGAGGGCGGCCGGATATTGTTTCGCGTCGCGGATACCGGGGAAGGCATGTCGCCCCAGGTGCGGCAACATCTGTTCGAGCCTCTTGCCACCAGCAAGGCAACCGGCATGGGTATCGGCCTGGCCATCAGTCGCACCATCGTCGACGCCCACGGCGGCTCGCTCAGCGTAAGCGACCGAAAGCACGGTCAATTCGACCTCGTGTTACCGACCGGAGAAGATGATGAATGACGCGACAGATAGTGGTTGCACCGTCTTCATCGTGGATGACGATGAGCCCATGCGCGACTCGCTGGCATTGATGCTGGGGTTGCTGGGTTACCGCGCAGCGTCCTTCGCCAGCGCCGAATCATTTCTTGCGGCGTATCAGGAAAAATGGACCGGTTGTGTCGTGGCTGACCTCAAGCTCCCGGGAAAGAGCGGTCTCGACCTTCAAGCAGAGCTGCGGAAGCTGGGAAGCCAGCTGCCGTTTGTGATAATTACCGCGCACGGAGGCGTGTCGTCGGCCCGCGCGGCATTCCAGGCGAACGCCGTGGATTTCATCGAAAAGCCGTTTGATGAGGCGGACTTGCGGGCGGCGATCGAGAAAGGCCTGGAACGGGAGTTAGGGCGAGTCCAGCGTGCGGCCGCGAACAGCGAAGAGGCGTTGAATCTGGCGAAGCTGACGCGCCGCGAACGGGAAGTTCTGGACCTGGCAGGGAAAGGCCTGCATGCCAAGGAAATCGCGAGCTCGCTCGGGATCAGTCCGCGCACGGTAGAGGTTCACAAGGCGAGCTTGATGGACAAGCTCGGCGCGCGCAATGTCGCGGAGCTGGTGCGCTTCGCGCTGGCCGCAGACAAACGACGGTGAACACGCGGCGCGCCTGGTGGTGACCGCAAGCCCGCGCATACGGCCCGCTCTCATGTGGGCGTGCCCGCCCGAAACCACATAGCGGACCAATTATCGGATTGTTGGGCTAATCGCGCGTCAGCGTAAGGACGGAAATTACCTACGCGAAAACGCGGATTGCGGTACCTCAAAGCCGCCAATTACCCTTACAGTAGTGCAGACCCGGCGGCGGTTGCGCGCGCGTTGTGTTGCCCGAAAAGCGATTGCCGGTAATAATGCCAACCGTGCCCGCTTCCGGGGAGGCCGGGAGTGATCTCGTGGTCCCGATCGAACGGAGCAGAGCGAGATAAATGGAAAATAAATACCCGCCGAGGAGAACGTAAATGGGAATCAACGCATCGTCTAGCCGTGCCGCCTGCCTTGGTATCGTCGCCGCCCTCGCCGGGTCCCCGTCGCTGGAAGCAGTGGCGCAGAAGGTCGATTTCGCGGGCAAGC
>CAZQJF010000366.1:0-4202 GCA_964593735.1 uncultured Streptomycetaceae bacterium
ACGTATGGATTGCCGTCGCGGTCTCCGCCGATCCAGTTGCCGATCCTGAGCACCGGACCGACGCTGACCGCGCCGACGGTCGCGCCGAGCAGATCCTCGATCTCGGCGTACAGCCCGGGCACTTCGCGCAGGAACGTGTAGCGGTAGTAGGCGAGGCCGTTCTCGATCTCGTCGAGCACGGTGAGGCGGACCGCGCGCAGGATGCGCGTGTGCCACAGCGTAAGGATCACGCGCCGCAGCGTCTCCTCGCTCTCGCGCGCTTCCTCGGGCGTGAGCGCGAGGCGGTCGCGCTCCGCCAGCAGCCGCGCGATCTCCATCTGGCAGTCGAGTATGCTCTTGCGCTGGACCTCGGTCGGGTGCGCGGTGAGCACCGGAGAGACCAGCGCGCTGGCGAAGAACGCTTCGAGCGCCTCGCGGCCGGCGCCGGCGTCCCGGACGCGGGTGAGCGCAAACGCCATGCTGCCCGGCTGGGGCGCCGAGCCGGCGATCTGGTGCGCGCGGCGGCGGCGGATGTGGTGCACGTCTTCGGCGATATTGGCGAGCTGCGAGAAGAAGCTGAATGCCCGCACCACCCGCGTTACGGTTTCGTGTTCGAGCCCGTCGAGGAGCTGTTCCAGCGCCGCCTTCGCGCCGAGGTCGCCTTCGCGGCGAAAGCGCAGGGCGCTGCGGCGGATTTCCTCGACGAGTTCGAACAACGCCGGATCTTCCTGCTCGCGCAGCGTGTCGCCGAGCAGCCGGCCGAGCAGCCGGATGTCCTCTCTGAGCGGCTGGTCCTTGTCGAGCGCTGCGGGGGCGGCGGATTCGTTCATCGAAATCCCGCTCGCAGCCCGGGCCGCCGGCAGGCTGCTAGAATGACCGCAGCCGGGACGACGCCCGGCGCCTTCCTGAACATCCGGCGACCATTACAGATGGTGGGCGGCAGCGCATCCCCGCAGACGCAGCATCCCGCAAAAATCGTCATTGCCTCGCGCCAGTCGGCGCTCGCGATGTGGCAGGCGCGCCACGTGCAGTCACGCCTGTGTGCATTATATCCGGGCGTTGCCGTCGAGATACTCGGAATAACTACCGAGGGCGACCGGAGGCTGAACGTATCGCTCGCGAGCATCGGCGGCAAGGGACTGTTCGTCAAGGAGCTCGAGGAGGCGATGGCGCAAGGCTATGCCGACATTGCAGTGCATTCGGCAAAAGACGTGCCGATGCACCTGCCGGCCGGCTTTGTCCTCGTCGCGATGCTCGAGCGGGAGGACCCCCGCGACGCGTTGGTGTCGAACCGCTACGGGGACCTGGCCGCGTTGCCCGCCGGCGCGCGCGTTGGTACTTCCAGCCTGCGCAGGGAATGCCAGCTGCGGGCCAGTCATCCACGGTTGAATATCGAGCCGCTGCGCGGCAACGTCGACACGCGCGTGACGAAGCTCGACGACGGACAGTACGACGCCGTGATTCTCGCCGCCGCCGGGTTGAAGCGCCTGGGTCTTCAGCATCGGATCACGGCGCTCCTGGCACCGGAAGAGTGCCTGCCCGCACCGGGGCAGGGCGCCCTCGGCGTGGAGTGCCGTGCCGACCGCGCCGACCTGGCACGGCTGCTGGCGCCGCTGGCTCATGAGAATACGACGCGGTGCGTCGCGGCGGAGCGCGCGCTGTCGCGCGCTCTCGCCGGAAGCTGCAACGTGCCGCTGGGGGCATACGCGGATATCGCAGGCGGGCGCATGCGCTTGCGCGGTTTCGTCGGCGCCCCCGATGGCTCGCGGATGGTGCGCGGCGAGCGCAGCGGCCCGGCAGCAGAGTCCGAGGCGCTCGGGCTGGCGCTCGCTGAAGACCTCAAGTCGCGCGGCGCCGGGGAGATTCTGGCTGCGCTGCAGAGTCAGTGACTCGTGATGGAAAGCCATCTCAATATTGATTCCCTCCCCTTCAAGGGGAGGGCCAGGGTGGGGATGGGTCAACGAGCGTCGCACCCCACCCCCATCCTAGTGCCCCCTCGCGTGCTGCGCGGCTCTCCCCCCTTGAGAGGGAAGGAATTGTTTCTTTGGCGCCAGCGGGAGGAATCCGTTTTTGAGATGGGTTCCGGCGACCGGTGACAACGAAGAAACCACTCACGGGGCGTGGAATCGTCGTCACGCGCCCCGCGCACCAGGCTGACGGTCTCGCCTGGCTCATCCGGGCCGCGGGCGGCGACGCCATACTGTTTCCGGTCATCGCGATCCGGGATGCAGAAGATCCAGGACCGTTGCACGCCGTCGTCGACGTTCTCGATGAATTCGATGTGGCCGTCTTCATCAGTCCGAATGCGGTGCGCAAGGCGATGGCGGCGATAACCGCGCGGCGGCGTCTGCCGCCCGGGCTCGCCTTCGCCGCGGTCGGTCCGGGCAGCGTGAGGGAACTCGCGCGCTTCGGCGTCGGAGAAGTGATCGCGCCTTCGGCCGGCTTCGACAGTGAAGCGCTGCTCGAGCTGCTGCAGCTCCGCGAGCTGCGTGGGAGGCGGGTGGTCGTCTTCCGCGGCGACGGCGGACGAGAACTGCTCGGCGAAACGCTGCAGGCACGCGGCGCACGCGTCGAGTACGTCGAGTGCTATCGCCGTGCCCGGCCCGCACTGGATCCCGCGCCGCTGCTCGATGCGTGGCGGCGCAACAGGCTTGCCGCGATCACGGTTACCAGCAGCGAGGGGCTGCGCAACCTGTTCCTGATGGGGGGCGAGGCCGGGCAGGCGCCGCTCGCAAACACGCCGTTTTTCGTGCCGCACCCGCGCATCGCACAAGCGGCGCGCGAGCTGGGTATCGTCACGGTGATCGTGACGGAACCCGGGGACGAAGGTTTGATCGCCGGGATGGTTGATTACTTTAGAGGGCGTGACCAGTGACCAGTGACCGGTGACCGGTGACCAGTGACCAGTTGACCCGTGACCTGTGACCCGTGACCTGTGGTCGGTGACCGCTGGCCGTGACGATTGACGGACGCTCCTTGTGTCTTGCTGCGTTCACCAGTCACCAGTCACCGGTCACTGGTCACCGTTTCTCAGTTGCGACGCTCGCAGCTTGCTCCCATACTATTGAAACCACCCGATCGTCCAGTCCTGAACATGAGCGAATCACCGGAAACCGGAGCGCTACGCGACGGACCCGCGCCCCCTGCGGCACCCGAAACCGTTGCGCAAGCTTCGGCGCCGGAGCCGCCACGCGGTCGTTTCCAGCGGGTGCTTACCCCTGCCGCGTGGCTGGCGATTGCGGCGCTGTTGCTGTCGGCATGGCAGTGGTACGACAACCGCACCGAGCTGCGCGACCTGAAGCAGGACCTGGCCAGAAAGCTCGCCGATACCGACACCCAGAACAAGGAGAGCCGGCTGGTGGCCGAACAGGTGCGCGAGGCGGTGGTGGACGCGCAGGTCAAGCTCGGAGTGCTCGAGTCGCGACTCGCCGAATCGCAGAACCAGCAGATCGCGCTCGAGGCCCTCTACCAGGAGCTGTCGCGCAATCGCGACGAATGGGCGTACGCGGAGATCGAGCAGTCCATCCTGATCGCCACCCAGCAACTCCAGCTCGCCGGCAACGTCAAGGCGGCCCTCATCGCGCTGCAATCGGCGGATGCGCGCCTGCAGCGCATGGACCGGCCCCAGCTCCTGGCGCTGCGCCGGGCGATCAACCGCGACATCGAACGCATGAAAGCGCTGCCGTACGTCGACACCCTGGCCATCAGCACCCGCCTCGACGCCATGATCGCCGGGGTGGACCGGTTCCCGCTGGCGATGGACGTGCGCCCGCCGCAGCCCGAGGCGGTGGCGGCGGACGGCGCCGACGGCAACCTGTGGACGCGCTTCTGGCGGGAAGCATGGTCCGACGTGAAGCAGCTGGTGCGCGTGCAGCAGATGGATAAGCCCGACATTCCGCTGCTCGCGCCGTCACAGGCGTTCTTCCTGCGCGAGAACCTGAAACTGCGGCTGATCGGCGCCCGCCTCGCGCTGCTCGCCCGCGACCCCTCGAGCTATAAGGCGGATCTCAAGGCCGCCCGCGACTGGCTCAACCGCTACTACGACACCCGCAACAACAACGTCGCGCACGCGACCGCCGTCCTGCGCAATCTGCACGAGGCGGACATGAGCATCGCGGTCCCCGAGATATCGGGCACGCTGGAAGCATCGCGCGCCCTGCGCCTCGCCCGCGAGCGCACCGCCCGCTGAGGGCAGGATGTATCAGCCGCAGATAAACGCAGAT
>CAZQJF010000367.1:0-1866 GCA_964593735.1 uncultured Streptomycetaceae bacterium
TGTTTGAATCCGCGGAAATTGGACACAAGATCGACAAGGCGACCTACCGCAGGGAGGAGCCCAAGCTGCGCGAGGCGCTGCTCGACGCGCAATACGATCTCGGACAGAAGAAACGTTTCGCCACGGTAATCGTGATCGGAGGGGTGGACGGCGCCGGCAAGGGGGAAACCGTCAATCTGTTGAACGAATGGATGGATCCGCGCCACATCCTCACGAACGCGTTCCCCGAGCTTTCCGACGAAGAGATGGAGCGGCCCCGCATGTGGCGCTACTGGCGCGCGCTGCCGCCGCGCGGCAAGATCGGCATACTCTTCGGAGCCTGGCACAGCGATCCCATCCTGGAAAGGGTGAGGAAGCGCACCACGGCGGGCGAGCTCGATCACGCAATCACCGAGACCGTGCGTTTCGAGCGGATGCTGACCGACGAGCACGTCCTGCTGCTCAAGGTCTGGCTGCACTTGTCGAAGCAGCAGCAGAAGAAGCGGTTGAACTCGCTGCAAGGCGATCCCGCCACGCGCTGGCGCGTGACCGATGCCGATTGGGAGCATTACCGGCACTACGACCGGCTGCGCAAGGTATCGGAATACTACCTGCGCCAGACCAACAGCGCGGAGGCCCCCTGGATGGTGATCGAGGGCGCCGATGCCGAGTACCGGAGCCTCACCGTGGGACGGCTGCTGCTCGCCGCGCTGCGCGAGCGGCTCGATGACGAGCCGGTGGCGCGGCTTCCGGACAAGACTCCGCCGCTCCTGCCGCCAATCGACAAGCGCAACGTGGTAAAGGCGCTCCAGCTCGACCAGCCCATGGACCGGGAGGAGTATCGCCGCGAACTGGAGAAATGGCAGGGTCGGCTGAATCTGGCGTCGCGCCATCCGCGCTTTCGCCGGCTCGCCGTGGTCGTGGTGTTCGAGGGCAATGACGCGGCGGGCAAGGGCGGCGCCATCAGGCGCGTGACGCAGGCGCTCGACGCGCGGTACTACGAGGGGGTTTCGATCGCGGCGCCTACCGAGGAGGAGCGGGCGCAGCCCTACCTGTGGCGCTTCTGGCGGCACGTGCCGCGCCGGGGCCGGTTCGCGATCTTCGACCGGTCGTGGTACGGACGGGTGCTCGTCGAGCGGGTCGAAGGCTACTGCAGCGAAGCCGACTGGATGCGGGCTTATTCGGAGATCAACGAGTTCGAGACGCAGCTCGCCACCCACGGCCTGGTCGTCGTCAAGTTCTGGCTGGCCACCAGCAAGGAGGAGCAGCTCAAGCGCTTTCGCGAGCGCGAGAAGGTGCCCTTCAAGCGCTTCAAGATCACGGAGGACGATTGGCGCAACCGCAAGAAATGGGACGCCTACGAAGCTGCGGTGTGCGACATGGTGGACCGCACGTCCAGCCAGGCCGCTCCCTGGAACCTCATCGAGGCCAACAACAAGTATTGCGCGAGGATCAAGGTTCTGAAAACACTCACGCAGGCGCTCGAGCGCGCGTTGAAGCGTGTAAAGAAGAAAGACTGAGCCGCCGATGGCCGCCCATCCTCATTTCTTCCCCGGCAAGGGGAAGCTCGAATCTCCCCTCTCCTGCGGGAGAGGGGTCGGGGGCGTCCGTCGCGTCCACGGTGGCATCGCGTTCTCAGTCCCCAGGTGCGAACCCGATGCGACGCTTTCATATCAACCGCGCGCCCGCTGCGCAGTACGTTTGCGGCCATTAGCGCGCCGTGTTCAGTGAAGGCCCACGGGCGGTACACCGCGCCTCGGTGGCGGCTGGAACTGGTCGCAAATTGCGACCAGTTCACTTTTTTAGTTACGGAATCAGTCGCTTGTGGACTTGAGCTTGCAAACTGCGATCTCAAGTTGGCGAGTTCGGCGGCCGCGAGCTGGAACG
>CAZQJF010000367.1:1966-4201 GCA_964593735.1 uncultured Streptomycetaceae bacterium
GAGCTTGCAAACTGCGATCTCAAGTTGGCGAGTTCGGCGGCCGCGAGCTGGAACGACCGATGGATATCAGCCGCTGGCAATCGTCAACCGTGAGTTACCGATCACTCAGCTCGCCAGCGCCAGCTCGCTGCTGGTCTCGAGTTCTTCGAGTCCGGGAACCTTGAGCTCGAACCCGATCTTGTCCCACTCGCGCACTTCGTCGTGCAGGGCAGTCACCGTCAGAGGGTTGCGCGCCAGCCAATCGGGATCGAGCGCGAGGCGCAGCTTCCTGCCCTGCAGCTTCATCTGCAGGGCAGGCAACGACACGTCGGCACGGCTGCGGTAAAAAAGAGCAGCCAACCTCAGCGCGAAAACCATATTCCAGTCCATGTCGTGCTCCTCGATTCGCCGCGCCACCTTGTTGAGTGAACGGCGGTGGGCGAGCACGAGCAAGGACACGGCGAGCTGCTCGTCGTTGGAGAAACCCGGCATCTCGGCGTGGTTGATGATGTAAGCCGAATGCTTGTGATACCCGCTGTAAGCGACTGAAATCCCGATCTCGTGCAGCCGGGCGGCCCAGGCCAGGCGCTGCGTGGCGGTCTCGTCGGGTTCGCCCGACTCTGCGGTGAGCTTGTGGTACAGCGAAAGGGCGAGGGCGCCCACGCGCCGCGCCTGCAGCGCGTCCACATGATAGCGCTGCATGAACTGGGCGGCCGTCACGTCGCGCATGTCCCGGTGATGGAAGCGGCCGAGCAGGTCGTAAAGCACCCCCTGGCGCATCGCGCCGCCGGCCGCGACCATCGAATCGATGTTGAGCTCCGAAAAAACGGCGTTCATGATCGCGAGCCCGCCGGGAAACACCGGCACGCGGTCCGATTTCAGCCCCGCGAGCTCAGCCCGGTCCAGATCGCCCGCCTTGATGAGGTGAGAGCGCAGGCGGTCGATGCCGGCCGGCGTGATGTTGCCGTCGTCGAAGCCGTTTTGCTGCATGACGTCGGCGATCGAACGTACCGTGCCGGACGAGCCGACCGCCTGCTGCCAGTTGCCGCGCGAAAACATGCCGACGATGGGTTGCAACTCGGTGCGCGCCGCCAGCTCCGCCTGCTTCATGGCGCTCTTGCTCACCTTGCCGTCGGGAAAGAACCGCAGGCTGTACGAGACGCAGCCCATGAACAGGCTTTCGAGCTTCAACGACTTGTGGCCCGCGCCGATGATGAATTCGGTCGAGCCGCCGCCGATGTCCACGACCAGCCGCTTTTCCCGGGACGCGGGAAGCTCGTGGGAGACGCCCAGGTATATGAGGCGCGCCTCTTCGCGTCCCGCCACGACCTCGATCGGGAACCCCAGCGCCGCTTCCGCCTTCCTGAGGAACGACCCGGCGTTCTTGGCAACGCGCAGCGTGTTGGTGCCGACGGCGCGCACGGCGCGGCGGGCGAGGTCGCGCAGCCGCTCGCCGAAGCGCTTGAGGCACGCGAGCGCGCGCTCCTGCGCGGCCTCGTCGAGCCGCTTGTCCTTGGTGAGCCCCGCTCCCAGCCGCACGGGCTCGCGCAGGGAATCGAGGGGGTAGATCTGGTCGCCGACGACCCGCACGACCTGGCAATGGAAGCTGTTCGAGCCCAGGTCAACGGCGGCGAGCGTCGAATATTCAGCCATCGCCAGTGCCGTTCCAGCTTACTTCGGATGCTGCGGATCGCGCAATCGCGAGTCGACACACTGTGATCCCGCTGGAAGGCACTGGCGGAAGTCCGGCCCGGACATACACGGCGGGCTTGTTTCGAAAGAAAGGAGGGAAGTCATCCCTCATGAGTGCTGCCTTCAAGCACTCATTGAGGCGCGCCGCACCGCTGATCGATGTGAACTGGTTCGCGATCTCCGTCGTCCCGGCTGAATTGCGTTCCAGCCGAAAGTATACGGGATTAATGAGCGTGGTAGAACTCTCGGACGCTCATTCCCTCACCCCTGCCCCTCTCCCGGAGGGCGAGGGGAGATTCGACGTGCAAATGCAACCTCGAACATTTGCACCGCGGCAGGATGGGGGAGCCGGGCGCTACATGCGGCGCGCCTCAAAGCTGGGTGAGAGCTTCGCGCTCGAATTCTTCGACGCCGGTGTGCCGCACGTCCTTTCCCTTCACCATGTAGACCACGTACTCGGACATGTTCTTCGCGTGATCTCCGATGCGCTCGATCGCCTTGGCGACGAACAGGATCTCGATCGCCTGCGATATGGTGCGCGGGTCTTCCATCATGAAGGTGATG
>CAZQJF010000368.1:0-4198 GCA_964593735.1 uncultured Streptomycetaceae bacterium
TTTCCGGCTTTCATTCATCATTCATCATTCATCATTCATCGTTCATCGTTCATCGTTCATCGTTCATCATTTGCCGCGACTGGCGCGATTCACCAGGAATTGCGTCAGGAGCGGCACGGGCCGCCCGGTAGCGCCTTTGTCCTTCCCCGAGCGCCACGCAATGCCCGCGATGTCGAGGTGCGCCCACTTGAATTTCCCGGCGAAGCGCGCGAGAAAGCACGCCGCGGTCACCGCCCCGGCGGGACGTCCCCCGATATTGGCGAAATCCGCGAAATTGCTCTTCAACTGCTCCTGGTAGTCGTCCCACAGCGGCAGGTGCCACACCCTGTCGTAGGCGGTGTCGGCCGCGGTGGTGACTTCGCGCGCGAGCGCTTCATCGTTGGCGAAGAGCCCGGCCGCAACGTGTCCCAGCGCGATCACGCAGGCGCCGGTGAGCGTCGCGATGTCGATCACCGCGGCGGGCTCGTAGCGCTCGACGTAGGTCAGCGCGTCGCACAGGATGAGCCGGCCCTCGGCGTCGGTATTGAGGATTTCCACGGTCTGCCCGGACAGGCTCTTGACGATATCGCCGGGGCGGGTGGCGCGCCCGCCGGGCATGTTCTCGGTCGTCGGAATGACGCCCACCACGTTGAGCGCCAGCTTCATCTCTCCGACCGCCTTCATCGTGCCCAACACGCTCGCCGCCCCGCACATGTCGAATTTCATCTCGTCCATCTCGGCCGCGGGCTTGAGCGAGATGCCTCCGGTGTCGAAGGTGACGCCCTTGCCGACGATCGCAACCGGCTTCATGCTCGCCGGGCCGCCGCGATACTCCAGCGTGATGAACTTGGGGGGCTGAGCGCTGCCGTTCGCGACCGACAGCAGCGAGTTCATGCCGAGCCGCTCCATGTCTTCGCGTTCGAGCACCGTCACCTTCATGCGGTAGCGCTTCCCGAGTTCGCGCGCCTGGCTGGCGAGGTACGAGGGCGTGCAGACGTTGGGTGGAAGGTTGCCGAGATCCTTTGCGAGATTCATCCCGTCGGCGACCGCGAGCCCCTGCCGGAGACCGGCGGCGGCGCGTTTTACGGCGGCGCGCTCGACGTGCAGCTCGAGCCGCCGCAGCGCGGGCTCCGCGCTCTCGTTCCTGCTCTTCATCCGGGTGAAGCGGTAGGCGTTTTCGCGCGCCACGGTTACCGCGTGGGCCACCTTCCAGGCGGCATCGCGCCGTCCGACCGCGAGCTCGGTGAGATGCAGCGCCGCTTCCTCCGCGCCGGTTGAATTGAGCGCGCGGATCGCCGCGGCGACCGCTTCGCGATACTGCTTGTCGCGGAATTTTTCGGCACTCCCCAATCCGACCAGCAGCACGCGCTCAGCCGCCACGCCGGGCACCCCGCGCAACAGCAAGGTGGTGCCCGCCTTGCCCTGCATGTCGCCGCCGTTGAGGACGCCGCTCAGATAGCCTTTGGAGGCGCGATCGAGGCTCGCCGCCGCGCTGGAAAGCTTGCGCGGTTCGTACACGCCCGCCACCACGCAGCCGTTGCGCGCTGTCTGCGGCGCGCCGCTTTTTATGCTAAATTCCACAATGTGCTCCGTCTCGGTTTCGTACTCAGTGTCGTACTCGGTTTCGTACTCAGTGTCGTCCTCGATTTCGTACTCGGTTTCGTACTCAGTTTCGTACTCGGTTACGTCTTCATTGCGTCTTCATTACGTCGTCAATTAGAGCCATGAAATGAGGGAATACGCCCCCTCGCAGCCCACCCGCATTTTTCACCAGACACTTTCACCATACTGAGGGCTGCAGCGGCCATTCTGCAACCCTCTTGGGCCGCTGATTATTCGCGAATACTCGGCGCCTTGTCAAAACGACGGCTCTCCGCATGATTTTCCGGAAATCGCTGCTGCGCGAGTTGGTGACCGTCTCGGCAGCCGCGTTCCTGGTTCTGCTGGGCATTTCGCTCACGACCCAGTTCGTGCGCCTGCTCGGCCAGGCCGCAACCGGAAGCATTACCTCGACGGCCGTCGTGGCGCTGCTGGGATTTTCGTCGGTCAATTATCTGCCGGTGCTGCTTTCCCTGACGTTGTTCATCGCGGTCCTCATGACCTTGTCGCGCAGCTACCGCGATTCGGAGATGGTGGTGTGGTTCTCCAGCGGCGTAAGCCTGACCGATTGGATCCGTCCCGTGCTCGGGTTCGCGCTGCCGCTGGTATTCACGATCGCGCTGTTATCGCTGACGCTCACGCCGTGGGCAGTGGAGAAGAGCGAGGAGCTGCGGCGCCAGCTGGAAAGCCGCGACGACGTTTCGGCGGTGTCGCCCGGCGTGTTCCGCGAATCGCGCCAGGCCGAGCGGGTCTTTTTCGTCGAAGAGGTGGCGAACGCGAGGAATGTCGTCGCCAACGTGTTCGTGAGCTCCAACCAGCTCAACAAGCAGGGCGTCATGATTGCCGCGCGCGGTTTTCAGGAGATCGCCGAGAACGGCGACCGCTTCCTGGTGCTCGTGAACGGCCGCCGCTACGAAGGCGAGCCGGGCACCGCCGAGTACAAGATCTACCAGTTCGACCGCTACGCGATGCGCATCGATTCCAGGGAGGCGAAGGCGGCCCGCGCGCCCACCACCCGGTCGGTCTCGACCGCAGAGCTGCTGCGCGACCCGACCCCGGTCCACCTCGCGGAGCTTTCCTGGCGGATCGGGCTGCCGGTGAGCGCGCTGATCCTCGCGCTGCTCGCGATCCCGCTTTCCTTCGTCAACCCGCGCGCCGGCCGTTCGATGAATCTCGTGCTGGCGCTTCTGGTTTACATGACCTACAGCAATCTGCTGTCGATTTCCCAGGCATCGATCGCCCAGTCGCGCATCACGCTGCTCACCGGCCTGTGGGGAGTGCATTTCCTGATGCTGGTGCTGTTGCTCGTGATGTTCTACCGCCGGCTCATGGTGTTTTCACTGTTCCGCCTCCTCCGATGAGCGCGAAATGAGCGCGCCGTGAGAACACCATGAGAACACCATGAGAACACTGAGGGGCTATCTGGCCGCCGAAATCCTGGCCGCGACGGGGCTCGTGTTCGCCGCGCTGCTGATGCTGTTCGCCTTCTTCGACCTGGTCGAACAGATCAAGGATCTCGGGCGCGGGGCGTACACCCTGCGCAGGATCATGCTGCACGTGCTGCTCTCGGTCCCCGGCCACGTGTACGAACTGTTCCCGATCGCGGCTTTGATCGGAACATTATTCGCGCTGGCCCAGCTCGTCGCGGGCTCCGAGTACACGGTAATGCGCACGTCGGGGGTTTCCCTGGCGCGTTTCGCGGCCACCCTCGTCGTAATCGGCCTCGCATTCTCGGCGCTCACGTTTGTTTTCGGCGAGTTCATCGGCCCGCCCGCGGAGCAGCTGGCGCAACGCCTGCGCTCCCAGGCAATCACCGGGGTGGTGGCCCAGGAATTCCGCTCCGGCCTGTGGGTGAAGGACGACAAGAGCTTCGTCAACGTGGTTGAAGTGCTGCCGGATTCGAGCCTCAAGGGAGTGAGAATCTACGAATTCGACTCCCAGCACCGGCTGCGCGCGATCAGCTACGCCGCGGGGGGCGAATACCAAGGCGGCCGCCGCTGGCGGTTGAGGGAGATTACGCAGACTGCATTCGAGGACATGAGGACCGTGGTGAACCAGATCCCGGAGGCGCACTGGGATTCCGTGCTCGACCCGAACCTGCTGAACGTGCTGATGCTCAAGCCCGAGAAAATGTCGGCCTGGCGCCTTTACTCGTACTCACAGCATCTGCGGGAGAACCGGCAGAAAGCGCTGCGCTACGAGATCGCGCTGTGGTCCAAGATCACCTATCCGCTGGCGGTGCTCGTGATGATGGTCATCGCGCTGCCGTTCGCGCACTTCCAGAGCAGGCAGGCGGGCATCGGGGCCAAGATCTTCGCCGGCATCATGCTCGGCCTCGCGTTCCACTTCCTGAACCGGCTGTTCTCGCACCTGGGGCTGTTGAACGACTGGCCGCCGTTCGGCACAGCGATCATGCCGACCGTGATCTTCCTCTCGGTGGCGGTGGGGATGCTGTGGTGGCAGGAACGGCGTTAGCCGCGGTTTCTAGGTTCCAGGTTCAAGGTTTCAGGTTCAAGGTTCAAGGTTTTGCTCGAAACTTTGAACTTTGAACTTTGAACTTTGAACTTTGAACATGGAACATGGAACATGAAACTTGGAACCGCGGGAACGCGGATCGGGG
>CAZQJF010000369.1:0-4194 GCA_964593735.1 uncultured Streptomycetaceae bacterium
TGGAACCTTGAACCTTGAACCTTGAACCTTGAACCCGGAACCTTGAACCCGGAACACGCGTAGTGCCTGCGTACCAGTACAAAGCAATAGACAAGACCGGCCGCCCGGCGCGCGGCGGCCTCGACGCCGTCAACGAGGTCGATCTCGAGCTCAGGCTGCGGCGCATGGGCCTCGACCTCATCACCCACAAGGAGGTCGACCGCAAGGGTGCCGCGTACGGCGCCGGCGGCAAAATCTCCCGCCAGGACCTCGTCAACTTCTGCTTCGACATGGAGCAGATGGTGCGTTCGGGCATACCCCTCCTCGACGGGCTGCGCGACATGCGCGATACGCTCGACAACCCGCGCTTCCGCGATGTGCTCACGGTCATGACGGAGGACATGGAGGGCGGCAAGGTGCTCTCGCAGTGCATGGCGAGCCACCCGGAAGTCTTCGACAGCGTATTCGGCAGTCTCATACGGGCCGGCGAGCAATCCGGGCAGTTGCCGCAAATTTTCCAGAACCTGGCGGAGCAGCTCAAATGGGAGGACGAGCTGATTTCGCAGACGCGCCGATTGCTGATGTACCCGCTGCTCACGCTGGTGGTCGTGCTCGGCGTGCTGTTCGCGCTGCTGGTGTTTCTCGTCCCCCAGATCGCACAGCTGTTCAAGACGATGGGCATGGCGCTGCCGTTCCAGACGCGCGCCCTGCTCGCCGTTTCGGGGTTCGTCGCCGCTTACTGGTTCATCATGCTGGCGCTCCCCGTCGCTGCCGCGGTGGGTGCGATCCTGGCGGTGAAGAGCAACTCCAAGATCGCCTACCTGTGGGATTACGCGAAACTGCGCCTTCCGATCCTCGGACCGATCATTCAGAAAATCATCATGTCGCGCTTCGCCAACGTTTTCTCGCTGATGTACCGCTCCGGGATCACCGTGCTGGACGCGATCAAGATCAGTGAGGACGTGGTCGGCAACCGGGTGATATCCGACGGATTGAACCGCGCGGGCCAGCAGGTATCTGCGGGCGAAGGGCTGACCGAGACCTTCCAGAACCTCGGCATGTTCCCGCCGCTGGTGATCCGGATGCTGCGCGTGGGCGAGACCACGGGCGCGCTCGACGCGGCGCTGACCAACGTTACCTACTTCTACAACCGCGAGGTCAAGGAGTCCGTCGACAAGGGCCTGAAGATGCTGGGGCCCGTGCTCACCCTGGTCCTGGGCGGAATGATCGCCTTCGTCATCTGGGCGGTGCTCGGCCCGGTGTATGATATCTTGGGTAAACTGAAATTCTAGTGAACAGTGACCTGTAACCCTCGGGTGATAAAGATATAGGATGATGCAGGAATTGACGCTAACACCATGCAGCTGGCGGTAGCATTCAGAACGCAGGAGACGGGTCCGAACCGACAGGGGTCCCCATTTCAGCCTGTCGGCTCGGCTGCCACCGAGTGCGACTACCTCTGCGTTAACACTCACCGTTTACGATGGCAAGGCCGACAGGCTGATGGCTGAAAAACTGCTGGTCGGAATCGCCGCAAACGGCGCGACCGTCGCGCGGTGGCGCGGTTCCCGCCTCGCCGATTGCCAGGTGTTCGGCGCCGACGGCGCCGGCCACGCCGCGTTCAAGGAGTACCTCGCCGCGGCGCCCGACGTGCCGGCCTACATCATGGTCGACGCGGTCGAGGAAGACTACCGCTTCGAAACGCTGCCGCACGCCTACGGCTCCGACCGGGCGCAGATGGCCGCGCGGAAGCTGCGGCAGCATTACCGCAATACCCCGTACATGACGGCGTGGCGGCTCGGCCGGGACACCGGCAAGCGCCGCGACGACCGCTACCTCTTCTCGGCTCTCACCAATCCCGAGATCGTCGCCGACTGGCTGCAGTTGATCGTTGGCCGCGGACTGCCGGTAGCGGGAATCTACCTGCTGCCCCTGGTCAGCGCGGGGCTGCCGGAAAAGCTCGGCATCCAGAGCCCCAATCTGCTGATCGTGGCACAGCACAGCGCAGGGCTGCGGCTCACGTTTTTCCGCGACAAGCAGTTCCGGTTGAGCCGGCTTACCCGGGGCGAGAGCGGCAGGACGGAGAATCGCATCCGCCATTTCACCGAGGAAATTTCGAATACCCGCCTCTACCTGCACGCGTTGCGCACCCTGACGCTGGACGAGCCTCTCACGGTGCTGCTCCTCGACCGGAGCGATGAACTGGTGCAGGTCACGCAGGGCATCGCGCGGGAAACCCCCAGCCTGGAGTGCATCCGGCTCGGACGGCGCGATCTTGCCGCAAAGCTGCGCATCGCCGAATCACTGCTCGAGTCCTCACCCTACGTCATCTACCTGCAACTGCTGGGCCTCCAGACCCCGGTCAGCAATCTCGCGCCGGACAGCGCGACGGTGGGCTACCGGCGTCACCGCGCCCGCCAGCTCGTATACGCCGCCTGCGGCGTAGCGGCCGCCGCAGGTACCCTGTGGGCCGGCGCGAATCTCTTCCAGCTCTTCACCGTGAGCGGCGAGACCGAGGACGCCGCGCGCCAGACCACGCAGCTCGCGGCGCGCTACCAGGAGGCCACACGCCAGTTCCCCGCGGCGCCCGCCTCCGCGGAGAATCTCAAGAAGACGGTGGAGATCGCGCAGAAACTGCGCGAGACCGCCCGCACGCCCGAGATGCTGATGGGGGTGGTGAGCCGCGCATTGGAGCAGAGTCCCGCTATCGCGGTGACGCAGCTCGGCTGGAAATACGGGACTTCCGAGATTACGGCCGCCGGCGTCGATCGCCCCGCCGCCGCGGATCCGCAGAAACCCGCGCCGCAGACAGCGCCCGCCCTGTTTCGCCGGCAGAGCGCGATGATCGACGGCGAGATCCGCCCATTCCGCGGCGACTACCGGGCGGCCATAGCCGCGATCAACGATTTTGCCGGCCGGCTCGGGAAGGAGCCGGCAGTGGCGGAGGTCCGCGTCGTCAAGCTGCCGCTGAACGTCAATCCGACGCTCTCGCTCACCGGCAATACGCGCGACAGCCCCGACCAGAGTACGACGGCCGAATTCAAGGTGCTGCTGGTGCTGAAACCGAACGCATGACCAAAGCCGACCTTCAAGCCATCCGCAATCCCTCGTTGCTGCTCGTCTTCATCCTGGCGGCGGCGGGCGGGACGATTTACTACACGAACCAGCTCGTGACTCAGGCGCGCCAGCAGCTCGCGCGGCAGGAATTGCTCATGAAGGAGGCGCGCATCCGGCTGCAGAAATCCGGTGACGAGAAGGAGGTCATCGTGCGTTACCTGGGCGCTTATCAGCAACTGCAGCGCCGCGGGTTCGTCGGGGAGGAGCAGCGCATCAACTGGCTGGATGGATTGCGCCTGACCAACCAGCAGGCCGATCTCTTCGGAGTGGACTACGAGATCGGCGTGCAGAAACCCTACCTCTACGCGGCCGACCTCGATCCCGGGCAGATACAGTTGAAAGAGTCGGTCATGAAGCTCCGGTTCCGGCTCCTGCACGAAGAGGACCTGACGCGGTTCCTGGGCATACTCGCGCGGCAGGGAGCGGGCATCTACACGGTGGACCAGTGCTTGGTGAAACGCCTCACGGCCGCGGGCGGGGCGATCCGTTATCAGCCCAACCTGTCGGCCGAATGCGAGCTGGCATGGATAACCGCCAAGGTCGGCGCCGCCGAGGAGCAGAAGAAATGATGGCAGCCTCGAAGTCGTCTGAAGAACGGGTTTGGAGCCACAGATAAACACAGATGAACACAGATAGAGCAATCGTTTTCTGGGCGCTGGCTGCATTGGCCGCACCGGCGCCCGCCGCGGAGCGGCTCGGCCGGCTGTTTTTCACTCCCGATCAGCGCGGCTCGCTCGATACCGCGCGCAGCAAGAAGACGCGCGTCAACCTGGAAACCGAAACCGAAGCCCCCACCGACAAACCGCCGCCGCCTCCCATGCCGGAGGAGGTCACTTACGGCGGGCTGGTACGGCGCAGCGACGGCAAATCCACGATCTGGCTCAATAACCGGGCCATCCATGAAAAGGACGTGCGCTCCGGCACGACCATCGTCGGCAGGGTCCGCCCCGACGGCAGCGTGACGCTGCAATCGCCGCAGTCCGGCCGCCGGGTCCAACTGAGAGTCGGCCAGAGCGCGGAACTGCTCAGCGGCGCGGTCGAGGAAGGCTACTCCCGCCGCGGCCTCACGGGCCCCAAACCGGAAGCGAAGGCCGAAGG
>CAZQJF010000370.1:0-4187 GCA_964593735.1 uncultured Streptomycetaceae bacterium
CGCTGGGACCGTGGCGGCACCAACGCCTATTCCGGCGGCATGCACAAGACCGAGACGGTGGATTACGCCATCCTGCTCGACGGCGAACGGACCCTGGTGCTGGACGAGCGCGAAGTAAAGTGGCGGCCCGGCGACATCGTGATCGACGTCGGAGCCTGGCACCAGTGGTCGAGCCGCAATCAGGAAGGCGGCCGCGTCGCCTTCGACATGATGACTGCGAAATTCGTGGACGGACCCGTGGGACTGGCACAGGGCAACGACAAGGTGATGAGCGCCAATCGCAATCAAAAGCTGCCGGCGGGTGTAAAGCCGGCCCGGCGCATCGTCTGCCTCGACCGCGAGAAGAACAAGTCGACCCTGGCCAGCGACGGCCCATCGCCGGACGTCCGCATCGACCCGGCGCGGCCCGGCTTTGCAATCCAGCGGATGTGGGTTACCGATGGCACGCCGGCAAAAATCGTACTCGAGACGCTGCACCTGCCCCACGTCATCGAGCCTCCCGCCGGCGGGTCCGTGCTGAACGTCGTCACCATTCCGCCGGACGAAGCCTGGCAGGGGAAAGTGGGCGAAACGGAAGTGCGGGCCTTTTTCCGCTCGGTTGGGGCGCCGGGCGCCTCCACCTGGGCGTCACAAGCGCCGCATCCTTACATGCAGAAAACGCGCACGCTGGATTTCGGCATCGTCCTCGAAGGCGAAGTCGTGCTGGTGCTGGACACGCAAAAAGTGCACCTCAAGAAGGGTGATTTCATCGTGCAGCGCGGCACCAACCACGCATGGAGCAACCGGTCGAAGGAGCCCGCCGTTCTCGCCATTGCATCCCATGATGGCAAGTGATCGGAAATTCGCGCGGAAACACTCAAGGCGCTCGCGAATCCGGCCGTGAAGGAGCGGCTGGCGGGCCTGGTGCGGACGCCGTGGGCAACACCCCGGAGCAGTTCGCCGCGTTCGTGCAGGCGGAAATCGGCAAGTGGGCGAAGGTGGTCCAGGCGGCGGGGCTGAAGGTAGAGTAGAGGTGGCTCGTTGCTCGTTGCTCGTCAAAAATGGGAGGCAGTCATGGTTCGTGGAATTGACCACATTGAGATCATCGTCAAGGATGTAGAAGAGTTCATCGCGTTCTTCGAGAAAATGGGATTCAGGGTGCTCACGCGCACGGCCCACCACGGCGCGTCGGCGGAGTTGCAGCTACCCGGAGAGAACCAGCCGATAAAGTTACTGGTTCGCCGCGATAGCGAGCAAGCCGTGTATGAAGCGTTACCCGCCAGCTCTTATGGGGCAAACGTGATAGGCCGGGACTTAGTGCCGTTTATTGATGATGGGAACCCGAATCGCTTTAAGTGGCCCCCGAATTTGGGACTGAGGCCAACTTTTCCGTCGGGGTACTCAACACTCCATATCTCTGTCCTCGATGTTGGTGCGCAATTGGTTGGTGAACAGGTCTCGCTAATTGTTAAGGCACCAGTCACTTTCAAATCCACCGCTCCCGGCTATGGTTTTCTTTGGTGGTTCGTGCTCTGGCCGGTTTATGCCTTGCTGTTGCTTGCGTATGCAGCAGTGCTGTTGTGGTGGTGGCGGCCTTGGCGGTTAGTAGCTACAAAACAAACCCGTCCGCGAACGCCCTGAAATCGGGTATCGCCTCGATCTCCATCAACCCTTCGAACAACCGCCGCGTCTCCCCTTCGCCCCACACGGGCGTGCCGAGTTCGAAGAACTTTCCTTTCAGGTCTTCCGGCCGGTGCGGATTCGACGGCTCGCCCCTCATGACCTTGCAACGCCCTGCATAGGTTGCGCCGTCGCGCATGACTATACGAAGGTCACAGGGCGTCTCCTTCGGATAGCGCGCGGTATGGCCCTTGTCTTCCTGCAGGTCCACCCGCTTCGCCAGCGCCTGCACCGCCGGGCTGGCGACGGCCGCGTCGTCAAAGCTGGCAAGCCCGGAGCGCCCGTGGTGAACGATGCTGGCGAGTGCGAAGGGAATGGAAAAACGCGAGCCGAAGCTCGACGTCACGTTTTTTTCGGCGAGCATCGCGGCGAGCGCGTAGGTGCGCACTTCGATCCGCTCTATGCTGTCCGCGGCCAGCCGCTTTCCCGGCGCCCCGGCGAGCAGGTCCTCCAGCGCGTCGATCGCGGAATGCGCATAGCGTCCGATCGGGTGCAGCTTGAAGTAGCTCTGCGCGATCAGCCATTCGGCTCCGAGGCCGGCGACGACCCGGTCGCGGTCGAACGTGTCCGAGAGCACTTTTCCGTAGACGTTGCCGACGCCGTCCACCTCGCCCGTGAAACCACATTCGACCAGCCGCGCGGCCGTTAAGCCCATGAAGCCCGAATGGCCGGTGAAGATGTTGCGCACCGTGGCGCCGTCGAGCAGGGTCTGGCGGCTCGTCGCCATGCCCATCGTCGCCGCGACGTTCAGCAGCTCGCGCATCTGCGCCGCGTCGTAGCGCCGGAGACGCCCGGCCGCTATCGCGGCGCCGATGACGCCATAAGTCCCGTGAGGGTGTATCGAAAGCCGCACGTTGGCCGCCCGGCTGATGCGGGCCGACAGCTCGTAGCCCAGGGCAACCGCCGCCAGGAGATCGGCCCCGGACGCGGCTGATTCCTGCGCGGCGGCCACCGCTGCCGGCACGACCTGGATGCCGGGATGGCCTTTGGCGAAGAGATTGCCTTCATCCAGCTCGAGCCACGTGCCCGCGGTACCGTTCAGGAGCGCGGCATCGAATGCGTTGGCGCGCCGTGTCGTGCCTATCACCCATGCATTACCGGCAGCCGCGCCGGCAAGCTGCCGTTCCGCGTAGCGTTTCATCTCGGGCTGCTGCATGCCGGCGGCGATCACGGGTATGCAATCGGCGAGTATCCACCGGGCGCGATCGCGCGCCTCGGGGCTCAACGTCGCGAGCGTCGCCGTGCTCGCAAACGCGGCGAGCTGGTTCAGATATTCAGGAGATCCGGTCACGTTTCGCTCGATAAAGCGCTTTTTGAGGTCATCTGTTTTAACCACAGAGGCACAGAGGAAGAGGAAGAAAGATTCATATCAAGAGAAAAACAAAATACTTCGGTGTGCAGTTTGATTGTAGTTCTCCGTCTTTCTCCGTGCCTCTGTGGTAAATATTGTTCTTGATCTTCCTGGCGGTCTTGGCGTCTTGGCGGTTCAATCATCACTTGGTAGCAAACACGATGCACGACGGGCTGCCCGTTTCCACGATCTGCCCGGTCGGGGTGAGTTTCCCGCTGTCCTGATCGATGCGGAACTCGACGATGGTATGGCTGTCCTCGTTTGCCGCGTAAAGGTGCGTGCCCGAAGGATCGAGGCCGAAGAAACGCGGATTCCTCCCCTGGACCGGTTCCCAGCCGACGGTATCCAGCATCCCGGTGGCGTGATCGACGGAAAAAATCACGATGCTGTCGTGGCCGCGGTTGGAGGCATACAGAAACTTTCCCGATGGCAGTATGGCAATTTCGGCGCCGGTGTTGTCGGCGACGAATGTGGTCGGTGTCGTGGGCACTCTCTGAAATGGCTTCAACTCGCCGCGTTCGGTATTCCAGTGATAGGCGTTGACGGTCGAATCCTGCTCGTTGACCACGTAGGCGTACGGCCGGCCGGGATGGAAAGTCACGTGGCGGGGGATCGCGCCATAACGGGCTTTTGCGAACGGCGGGTCGCAAGGCACGAGCTTGCCGCGCCCGGCGTCGAAGCGATAGACGTGCACCTTGTCGAGCCCCTTGTCGGGCACCACAACCAGGCGGCCGGTGAGGTCGAACACAGCCTGATGCGGGTGCGGGCCGTGCTGCTCGCGCCGCCAGGGCCCCGGCTCGCCCGGCGGCACGATGTTTTCGCTGGCCGGAGCCAGCGACCCATCCTCGTTGATCGGGTAAAGCGCGACTCCGGGACCGGTGGCGAGCAGGACGTAGCGTCCGCCCGGATCCACCATGACGGTGGATGAGTTGTCCCCGCCGGTCGGCTGTTTGTTCAGCAGCGTGAGCCTGCCCGTCTTCGGGTCCCTGGCGTAGGACGCGGTTTCGGAGCTGTCCCCGTGCGCGGAGTAGAGAAATCGTTCCGTGGGATCGAGGGCAATGTAACCCGGGTTGGGAATGGCATCGTACGCTTCGACGAACGTCCACGCGCCGCTTCCCTGATCGATGCGGTACACGGCTATGCCTTTGCCGCGTGCCTTGCGTTTCTCCGTGGTGAA
>CAZQJF010000371.1:0-4185 GCA_964593735.1 uncultured Streptomycetaceae bacterium
GCTGCGGCGCGAGGACTATACGTCAGCGCTGGCGGCGCGGCCTGCTGCGGCGCGGCGGCACTTCAGCGTATTCGTGAGGGCGAATACCCTGCCGCTGTCGCGTATCGGCGTCATCGTCAGCACAAAGACCGCGTCACGGGCGGTCGATCGCAATCGGATCAAACGGTTGGTGCGGGAGGCATTTCGCCGGGAGCCGGAGCGTTTCATGGGCAATGACCTCGTGGTGCTGGCGCGGCGTTGCCCGTCGCGCGAGGCCTGGGGTACCGCGCGGGAAGAACTGGCGGCGATTTTCGCCCAACTCGCAGTGCAATTACACAAGCCCGGCGGGTGATCCCGCGGCGGGCAGCCGAGACATGGATTCGCAACGCCTCATACTGTTTTTCGCTTTTTCCTTCTCGGTGTTCCTGCTGCTCGACGCGTGGCAGCGAGAGCAGCGGCCCGCGCCGCCCGTGGTTGCCACCGATAGTTCGGGAAAACCGGCCCCGGCCGCCACTCCGGCGCCTACGCCTACACCGGGCGAGAAGCTCGCCGCCACCCAGGCTGCCGTGCCCAGGGAAGTGGGGGCGCCATCCAGGGTGCAAGGCGCTACGGTCGTGGTCGAGACCGATGTCGTCGTCGCGCATCTCAACACCGTCGGCGGGGATCTGCGGCGGCTGGAATTGAAGCAGCACCGGGACACGCTGGATAAGAACAAGGTTTTTGTCCTGTTCGACTCCACCGCGGACCATACCTATGTGGCTCAGGCGGGCTTGACCGGCGGCAAGCTCCCGAACCACCGCACGGTCTACCAGGCCGACAGCGGAAAATTCGGTCTGGCCGAGGGCAGCGACGAGCTGGAGGTGCGGCTGCGCGCGCCCGAAGTCGATGGCGTCCAGGTGACGAAGGTGTACCGCTTCCGGCGCGGCAGTTATCTCGTGAATGTGGCCTTCGAGGTCGTGAACAAAAGCGGCGCCGAGATACAGCCGTATGCGTACTTCCAGCTCGTGCGCGATGCGAAACCTCCCGCCGGTGATTCGGCGATGGTGCCGACGTTCACCGGCATCGCGGTTTACACCGATAAGGAGAAGTTTCAGAAAATCACGTTCGAGGAGATCGACAAGGGCAAGGCCGCCTACCCGAAGAACAGCAACGACGGCTGGACCGCGATTATCCAGCACTATTTCGTTACCGCGTGGTTGCCGAAGAACGGCACGCCGCGAGAGTTCTACACACGCAAACTGGACGGCGGCTTGTACGCGGCGGGGGTGATCGTGCCAGTGGGAACGATCGCTCCGGGGGCGACGGGGATGGTACCGGTTCCCCTGTACGCGGGCCCGCAAGAGCAGCGCAAGCTCGAAGCGGTCGCGCCGGGGCTCGATCTGGTGGTCGATTATGGCTGGCTGACGGTCATTGCCGTCCCGTTGTTCTGGGTGCTGGAGTGGTTCTACCGGTGGGTCGGCAACTGGGGTGTAGCCATTATCCTGCTCACAGTGGTCATCAAGCTCCTGTTCTATCCGTTGTCGGCCGCGAGTTATCGGTCCATGGCCAAGATGCGGGTAGTGGCCCCGAAAATGCAGCGCATCAAGGATCAGTACGGCAACGACCGCCAGCGCATGCAGCAGGCGATGATGGAGTTGTACAAGACCGAGCAGATAAATCCGCTCGGGGGCTGCATGCCGATTGTAGTGCAAATACCTGTTTTTATTGCATTATATTGGGTCTTACTGGCCAGCGTGGAGCTGCGTCACGCGCCGTTCATGCTCTGGATAGATGATCTCGCGAGCACCGATCCGTGGTTCATACTACCCTTGCTGATGGGCGCCACCATGATCATACAAACCAGGCTCAACCCCGAGCCGCCGGATCCGGTGCAGGCCAAGGTGATGAAGATCATGCCGGTGGTCTTCAGCGTCTTTTTCTTCTTCTTCCCGGCCGGGCTCGTGTTGTACTGGTTGGTGAACAACGTCTTGTCCATTGCCCAACAATGGCATATCACGCGCAAGCTGGAGCGCGAGGCTGCAGCCGCGCCACACAAGCGCTAGCGGTTCCGGCCGGACGCGCGCAGGCGTTTGCGCGGGAACCATGAGCAAAACCGAACCTATCGTGGCTGTCGCTACGGCACCGGGACGCAGCGGTATCGGCGTGGTGCGTCTTTCCGGCCCCGATCTCACCGGTCTGATGGCGGGGCTCGTCGGCCGGCACTTGCCTGCACGACGGGCCGAGCTGGCCGATTTTCGCGGATCGCAGGGCGAGGTGATCGACCGCGGGCTGGCGCTCTATTTTCCTGCGCCGCATTCGTATACGGGCGAGGACGTGCTCGAGCTCCAGGGCCATGGCGGCACGATGGTTATGCAACTGCTCGTCAAGCGCAGCCTTGAACTGGGCGCGCGGCTTGCCGAACCGGGGGAATTCACCCGCCGTGCCTATCTCAACGGCAAGATCGATCTTGCGCAGGCAGAGGCGGTCGCCGACCTGATCGACGCGACCACTGCACAGGCCGCGCGCCACGCGATGCGCTCGTTGCAGGGAGCCTACTCGGCACGGGTGAACGAGCTCATACGCGAGCTGATGGAGCTGCGGGCGCTGATCGAAGCGGCACTCGACTTTCCGGAGGAAGAGATCGATTTCGTGAAGCGGTCCGACACGGAAGAGCGGCTCGCCCAGCTGCTTCAGCAACTGCAGACGGTGCTCGCCGCTTCCCGGCAGGGAAGGTTGTTGCGCGAGGGCATGCACGTGGCGCTCGCCGGGCAACCGAATGTAGGCAAGTCGAGCTTGTTGAACCAGCTGGCTGGGGAGGATCTCGCCATAGTCACAGCTGTCCCGGGCACCACCCGCGATGCCATACGGCTGAGCGTCGATCTGGACGGCGTGCCGGTGCATATCATCGATACCGCGGGCCTGCGGGCGTCCGACGACCCGGTAGAACAGATTGGGATTGCGCGCGCCTGGGCAGCCATAGAGCACGCAGACATGGTGCTGCTCATGCTGGATGCCACGGTCGGGGAAACGGATGCGGAGCGGGCGATACTGGGGCGGTTGCCCCCACAGGTGCCCCGCCTCCGGGTCATCAACAAGATCGATCTAGCGGGGCATGAACCGGGCTTGGTGCGGGAAGCAGGCTGCGTCACCGTCAGCGTTTCGGCCCTGACCGGTGCGGGTATGGACCTCCTGCGTGGCGCCTTGCTCGAACTCGCGGGATGGCGGGGGGGTGAGGAAGGCCTATTCCTGGCTCGAGCGCGGCATGTGGAGGCGCTGGACCGGGCTCAGGCCCATCTGCAGCACGCCTTGGAGGTAAGCACCAGGTTGGAGCTGCTCGCGGAGGAGCTACGCCTCGCGCAGCAAGCGTTGGGCACCATCACCGGGCAATATAGCTCGGACGAATTGCTAGGGGAGATCTTCGCCCGATTTTGCATCGGGAAATGAAGCACGCCGAGGTCCTGTGCCAAGCCCAGTGTTCCACGTGAAACCATGCTCCAGTCGCCCCAGAGTGCGCCACTCCTTAAGGTTCCACGTGAAACCCTTTAACAGCGTCCCTTCCTTGCGGTATCATACGAACCCCACGCCACGGCGTTTATAAATAATGCAACATATTGAAATATATGATGTAATTGTAATCGGCGGGGGCCATGCCGGAACCGAGGCAGCGCTCGCCAGCGCGCGCATGGGGTGCCGGACTTTGCTCCTCACGCACAGCATAGAAACGCTCGGGCAGATGTCATGCAATCCGTCGATCGGCGGCATCGGCAAGGGCCATCTGGTTCGGGAAATCGATGCGCTGGGCGGGGCCATGGCGGGGGCCGCCGACGAAGCCGGTATCCAGTTTCGCGTGCTGAATTCACGCAAGGGGCCGGCCGTGCGGGCGACCCGCGCCCAGGCGGATCGCCTCTTGTACAAGCAAGCGATCCGCAGGCGGCTCGAAAACCAGCCGCAGTTGCACGTCTTTCAGCAAGCGGTCGACGATCTGTTGCTCGACGGTGATCGCGTGAGCGGCGTAGTCACGCAGATCGGGCTCAAATTTTCCGCGCGGGCCGTGGTGTTGACCGCGGGCACCTTCCTCGCGGGCCTCGTACACGTCGGGCTCACGAACTACGGGGCGGGGCGCGCCGGCGAGGCTCCGGCCGCGACGCTCGCCCAGCGGTTGCGCGAACTGAAGCTGCCCGTCGGGCGCCTGAAGACCGGCACGCCGCCGCGCCTCGATGGCCGGAC
>CAZQJF010000372.1:0-4179 GCA_964593735.1 uncultured Streptomycetaceae bacterium
CGTATCTCCGTTCATGCTTCGACTCCGGCACGGCCTACGCTCAGCACGAACGGAGGGAGTCGAAGGGCTCAGGGCGAACGGGGTTTTACATCACCCTGCTAGGGGCCCCGGCTCCGCCTGTACCAGCGCGACATCAGCTCCATGGCGGCGCAGGCCGCGGCCGATGCCGCCACCAGCGCCGTCTGCCCGGCGAGCCAACCCCAGTGGTCGACGATCAAGGCGAATATCGTGGGCGAGGCGGCGTTCACGATGAGGACGGGAGTCGCAAGCATTCCGAGCACCGCGCCGTAGCCATTCGGGCCGAACAAGGCCAGCGGCACCGCGCCGCGCACGATGGTAATGACGCCCTGCGAGGCGCCCATCAGCAGGGTAAAGGCGACGATGGCAATGAAATCGCCGCCGGAGAAAAGCAGAAGGATGAAGGAGGCAGGCAGCAGCCCGATGGCGATCCGCCCGACCGTCATCGCGTGCAGGTTGCGGCCGAAGACGATTTCCACCACGCGCCCGCCGAACTGCGCGAAACCCTTCAACGAGGCGACCCAGACCGCCGCCGCCGTGGCGAGCCCCGTCGCCTCCAGCAGCGGTACCAACTGCACCGTCATGACGCCGAATACGAAGCCGTTCAGCGACATGACAAGCGCAAACAGCGCCATCGCCACGGCCCGCTTGCTTCCTGCGAGCGGCGGGCCGTCGCGCGCAGGCGCCGCGGTCGCCGCGTCGCCAGCCTTGCTTGCCGGCTCCTTGCGCCACAGGCCGATCCAGTTGAGCGGCAGGCACACGGCGAGGTTGGTCGCTGCGAACAGCACCAGCGTCTGCCGCCAGCCGCCGGCTTCGTTGAGATAGTGGCCGACGACCCAGAACACCGTGGAGGCAAAGGCGCCGAACAGGGTGAGATAGGAGATCGCGAGGCGGCCGCGCGTTGGCACCACCTGCACCAGCGCGGCAAAAGCGGCGTCGTAGAGGCAAAGGCGCATGCCCACGCCGAGCACAGCCCACGTCGCCAGGTAGGTCCACTCGTCTCCGACCAGCGACAGCGCGTACAGGCCGAGCGATACGAGCACCGTGCCGGCGGTCATGATCACGCGCGCGCCGTGGCGGTCTATCGCGCGCCCCGCCCACGCCGAGACCGCGCCCATCGCGAGCAGCGACACGGTGAACCCGAAATAGACGAGGCTCCGGCTCCACCCGGTCTCGGCGACGATCGGTCCGGCCAGCACCCCGAGGCAATAATAGGACGTGCCCCACGCCGTGATCTGCGCGATCCCGAGGGCGCAGACGGCGAGGAGGAACGGGTCGCGGTGCGGCAGCGCAGCGGCGGGTGTCGACATCAGGTTTCAGCAACCGGGGCGGATGATTCCGGCATCAGTTTATACTGTCGCTATCGGATCGATAGGACACGACGATGCCCCTGCCAGCCCGCAAACCGACCACACCGCTGAACGAACTGACCGCCACCGAGATCGCCGCGGCGGTTGCCTCCGGCAAGACGACGTGCGAGGCGGTCGTGCGCGCGTGCCTGGAGCGCATCGAGGAGCGCGAGCCGCAGGTGCTCGCGTGGCAGTACCTGAACCCCGGGCAGGTAATCGCGCAGGCGCGTGCGCTGGACAAGAGCGGTGCGCGCGGCCCGCTCTCCGGCGTGCCGTTCGCGATCAAGGACATCATCGATACCTGCGACATGCCGACCGAGATGGGCTCGCCCATCTACCAGGGCCACCGGCCGAAGGGGGACGCCGCGTGCGTCGCGCTCTCGCGCAAGGCGGGCGGCGTGCTGATGGGCAAGACCGTTACCACCGAGTTCGCGAACCGCTACCCCGGCAAGACGCGCAACCCGTTCGATCCCGCGCGCACCCCCGGCGGCTCCTCCAGCGGCTCGGCGGCCGCCGTGGCCGATTTCATGGCGCCGCTCGCCATCGGCACCCAGACCACCGGCTCGACCATACGTCCCGCCTCGTTTTGCGGCGTGTTCGGCTACCGCCCGACGTGGGGCGACCTGCGCTGCGTCGGCGTGAAGGAGGCGGCGGGCTCGCTCGACACGCTCGGCTTGCTGGCGCGCTCAGTGGAAGACATCGCGCTCTACCGTGACGTGCTGCTGGGCAGCGAGCCAGAGCTGCTTCCGGCCGACCCGCCCGCGCCGCGCATAGGCTTCTGCCGCACGCACTTCTGGTCCCGGGTGGAGCCCGGCACGCAGCAGCTGCTGGAGGACGCCGCGCGCAAACTGGAACGCGCGGGCGCGCGGGTGAGGGATGCCGAGCTGCCCGCGGATTTCGCGGGAATCGAGGAGGCACACCGCCGGATTTCGAGCTACGAGTTCGCGCGCAATTTCACGTGGGAGATCGAAAACCACTGGGAGAAAATCAGCGAGGTCCTGCGCAACGGCCGCCTGAAAGAGGGCCTGGCGTGCACCTTCGAGCGCTACCGCGAGGCGCGAGACCTCGCCGAGCGCTGCCGGCAAAGGCTCGCAGCGGCGTGCGCCGACTACGACGTGTTGCTGACCGCGGCGGCGGCGGGCGAAGCGCCGGTGGGGCTCGACCGGACCGGAGACGCGTCATTCTGCCTGATATGGACCACGACGCACGTGCCCTGCGTGACCCTCCCCGTGTTCAGGGGCCCGCACGGCCTTCCGATCGGCGCGCAATTGATCGGCAGGCGCAATGGCGACCGAGCGCTCCTCACTGCCGCACGGTGGGTATATCGCGCGCTCGCGTAGGGAAGGCCTGATCAGCCAGGGAGTCGTCGTTCCCGCGCAGGCGGAAACCCAGGCGATTCCGTTCGTTGCTGGATCCCCGCCCTTCCGCGAGGATGACTAGTTCAGAGTTCGTTAGGCGACCCGCTTCATTCGCGTTGAAGCTTTACGTCGGTCACGCCTCACCGGCCGCCGGACCGCCCCATCGTCCTGCGTCCCTTGCTCTTGACGGGACCCCGCGACGCATCCTGCCACGTGGCCTGGCGCTGGGCGGGGTACGGGTCCTTACCGTTCGGGCCACGGCCGGTGGAGGCGTGCAATCCCTTGACCCTGCCGATTTCGTGCGTCACGGCTTCGACGTTCTCCGGATGCCCGACGGCCGGGCCGCGCAGCCGCAGCGCTTCCTTCTCGTGGTCGAGTAGCTCGTGCAACCTGTGAAGCGCCGAACTGCACGACATCGGGAAGCCGGCCTCACTCTCCGTTTCCCGCCGCTGGGTTTCGATGCCGGCGATGGCGTCCACCACTTCATCCGTTGCCGGCGCTGTTCTCGAGGGGTCTGCTCCAAGCACTTCATTTGGCATGGCATTTCTCCTTGCGGCCATTGTCCCCGTCTCCGGCTGGCCGCTCTGTGCGTCAGGGCACATACCAGAGGGTGTATTTGCTGTAGCCTCCTCCGTCCTGCGCAGTCGGTTGCGAGCGGCGGACCGGACCGGCCGGGGCCGGCCGGCGCCCTGCAGTCGATCCCTTTACGGAGTAGCCCGCATGACTGGCGATCTGAGTTCGAGATGTGGAACGGCGCTGGACCACTTCAGCGGGAAACGCGACATCGGCACGATCGCCAAACCGCTGGCTAAATCCGTCGAAGAGAAGTTCGTCAGCGACTTTGCGGCGCTCAAGGTGAAGGTCATCAGGCCGGTATTCGCGGGCATCGGCAACCTGCTCAAGGATCGCGGACACGACTTCAATATCTCCGAAGAGCAGGGCGGGAGGATCTCGATCCACATCGTGCCCGGCGGGGTCAGCAGGTCGATCCATCCGTACGACTGGTTTCCCACCCTTTCGTGCTACTGCGCTCCATTCACGAAGACCATCGGGCTGCACGGCCGCAACATGAGGCCCAACGCGGAAGGCAACTCCGGTTCGCGCGGCAATTTCAAGGCGGCGCAGATCGACAGCGACTTCGTGGAAAAGGAATTGATGAAGTTCATCGGTGAAATCGACAACTGGTAACGATCCCCCGCGTCCGCTACCGTAGCGGCCCGTGCACCGGGGCCGGCGCGATGCAACGTTTTTCTTCCGCGCGCTTCCGTGTGCTTCCGTGGTCGAGCGTTCCTATTTCAATGGCTTGAACCGGATGCGCTTCGGCTTCGCCGCGTCCGCACCGAGGCGGCGCACCTTGTCCGCCTCGTACTCCTGGTAGTTGCCGGCGAACAGATCCACTTTCGAGTCGCCCTCGAACGCGAGGATGTGGGTGGCGATGCGGTCGAGGAACCAGC
>CAZQJF010000373.1:0-4163 GCA_964593735.1 uncultured Streptomycetaceae bacterium
ACAGCGACGCCGGAAAGCGCTGCGCGCTTCCGAGCGCGCGTCATCGCGGACGTTATACCGCAACAGAATTGGCGCAATTGGACGGCCTTGAACGGACTGATATGCTCTCGCAATGAAGGTCAGCGAGGTGCTGCGGCTCATTCACGAAGACGGTTGGTATCTGGTCGCAACCCGCGGAAGTCACAGGCAGTTCAAGCATCCTACCAAATCCGGCCGGGTCACCGTGGCAGGGAAACCAAGCGGACGATTTGGCACCCGGGACGCTGAATAGTATCCTCAAGCAGTCCGGGCTCAAGAGGTGAGGCTCAAATGCGCTACGCGATCGTGATTGAAAAGGCGGGGAGTAATTTCTCCGGCTACGTGCCCGACCTCCCGGGTTGTGTTGCGACTGGTGCCACGGTGGAGGAGACCGAGTCGGTTCTCCGGGAGGCCATTGAGTTTCATCTCACAGGACTCCGCGAAGACGGCACGCCCTTTCCCCAAGCATCGAGCCATGTCGACTACATAGAAGTTGCGGTATAACCACTCGATCCTCACCGACGCGAACAAGCGCGTCGCTGTCTTGTTCGCGCGGGTGATCGGGACAAATTTGAGCGCGCCCAGTCGCTCATGGCAGGCGCAGCGATCATGTATGCACGAGTGCTGCTAAATCAGCCTTCTGGTCTTCTTGGCGGTCTTGGCGTCCTGGCGGTTCATTCCGGTCTTATGGGGTAGAATTGCCCCGGCCTCCAGGGGGGAGTCATGCCGTCGTTCGACATCGTGTCCGAAGTGAACCACGTCGAGATCCGCAACGCGGTAGACCAGTGCAACAAGGAAGTCTCGAACCGCTTCGATTTCAAGGGCTCCGACGCGCGCGTCGAGATCAACGACAAGGAAAAGTCGCTCACGATATTCGGCGACGACGAGTTCAAGCTCCGGCAGGTTCGTGACGTATTGACCGGCAAGCTGGCGAAGCGCGGCGTCGATACCCGGGCGTTCGAATCGGGCAAGATCGAGCCAGTGAGCGGCAACAAGGCAAAGGAAGAGATCAAGATCCGTGAGGGCATCGAGCAGGAGCGCGCCAAGTCCATCGTCAAGCTCATCAAGGACAGCAAGCTGAAGGTCCAGGCGAGTATCCAGGGAGATGCCCTGCGCATCTCCGGCGCCAAGAAGGACCTGCTGCAGGAAGCGATCGCGCTGGTGCGCAAGTCGGTAACCGACCTGCCTCTGCAGTTCAAGAATTTCCGCGACTGAGTGGTGTGTGGCAAAATAACCCGGGCCCTCGCTTGCGGCAAGACGGAATATCGCAACGGGTTTCATTATGCGCAGTATTCTAATTGCTCTCGCGCTCATCCTCGCGCCCGCCGCCACGGCGGCCGATATCGATGTCATCGCCTTGACTGCGGGCAAGGCGGTAGTGATCATAAACGGCGGCAAGTCGCGCACGCTCACCGCGGGACAGACCTCGCCCGAAGGGGTGAAGCTCCTGAGCGCGACCAGCGCATCGGCCACCTTCGAGTTCTCGGGGAAACGTGAGACGCTGACCACGGGACAGCATGGCTCACTCGGCAGGGGGTCGCCTTCCGGCGGCGGTACCGTTTCCCTGACGGCCGACGCGCGCGGCCACTTCATCGCCGACGGTACGGTCAACGGCATTTCGGTGCGCTTCCTCGTGGATACGGGAGCTTCGTCGATCGCGCTCTCCGTGGACGACGCGAAGCGCTCGGGGGTGAACTACCTTGCAGGCACGCGCGGGCGGGTGCAGACCGCCAACGGCGTCGCGCCGGCATACCTCGTCAAGCTCGACGCGGTCCGCGTGGGCGACATCACCGTCAATAACGTCGACGCGGTGGTCATCGACAGCAATAAGCTGGGCATAGCCCTGCTCGGCATGAGCTTCCTGAACCGGATGGAAATGAAGCGTGCCGGCGACACGCTGACGCTGATCAAGCGGTTTTGACAAAGGGGGAACGGGCCCCTTCCGGCAAGATCGTTCGGAGCCTTCCCGTCCCCCCCCGCACCCCCCGGTCGCACGGTGAGCCTTTTTCGCGAGATAGCACATTCAAAACGGGCCCCTTCCTGAGAATCCGAGGGGCCTTCCCGTTCCCCCCGCTCCCTGGGACCGGAAAGTTCAGCGGCTCATCGGGCCGGCCCCGTCGCTGCGGGCGCCGCTTCCGGCCTCTCGACCGCGCTCTGCGAAGTGTCCGTTGCCTCCATGAAGCGCTTGCGGAACTGCAGCGGGTCCTTGATCCCGGGCACCGTCAGGCTCGGCGTCCCCGCGCCCGCGACATTGATCGTCCCATAGTCGAGGAGCCGGCCGAGGACGTTCTGATCGACCTGTATGCTCTCGATCTTCTGGAGATTGATCTCGACGGTGCGCCGGCTGATGAAACCGAACTTCGCGATGATGCGCTTGTTGGTGATGGCTATCTCGGTGGTCTTGTAGATGACGAACACCCAGACCAGGAATACCAGCCCGAGGCCCAGCAGCGGCAGCAGGAGTATGCCGAGCACGATCTTGGGGGCATGCGGCCAAAGCGACACTCGCCCGCGGTGCAGGACCGTCTCGCCGCTGATGAGCACCGTATCTACGTAGGAAGCCACACTTATTTTCGCTTTCTGCCCGGCCGCTGATCCTTGATCCCCGATTTCTGTCCTTCGCCGGCGCCCTCGCCAACGAGTGACAGCAGGTGCCCGAACTTCGCGCGCTTGGTGCGCAGGTACTCGCGGTTGGACTTGCCGGGCATCATCTCTATCGGAACGCGCTCGGTGACCGTGAGGCCATACGCCTCGAGCTGCCGGACCTTGTCCGGGTTGTTCGTCATGAGCCGGACCTGACGCGCCCCGAGATCGAACAGGACGTGCGCTGCGGTCTTGTAGTCCCGCATATCGGCGGCGAACCCGAGCGCATGATTGGCTTCGACCGTGTCCTGGCCCTGGTCCTGCAGCGCGTAGGCGCGGATCTTGTTCATGAGCCCGATGCCGCGACCTTCGTCGAACATGTAGACCAGGATGCCGCTGCCGGCCTGCTCGATCATCGTCAGTGCGGCGTCGAGCTGCCCGCCGCAATCGCAGCGCTCGGACCCGAACACGTCGCCGGTCAGGCACTGTGAATGCAGGCGCACCAGCGTCGGCCTGCCGGGTTTGACCTCTCCCTTCACCAGGGCGACGAACGCCTGCGTCTCGAGGTTGTCGCTGTAAACCATCAAGCGGAAGCTTCCCGCTTTCCGCGTCGGCAGCACGGTTTCCGCCCGGCGGCGGATATGGCGCTCGTTCTGCCGGTACGCGATGAGGTCTGCGATTCGGAGGATGGCGAGATCGTGTTCGCGCGCGAATCGCTCCAGGTCCGGCATGCGCGCCATCGTGCCGTCATCCTTCATGATCTCGCAGATGACGCCGGCGGGCTTGAACCCCGCGAGCCGCGCGAGATCGACTGCCGCTTCGGTGTGCCCGCGGCGCGCCAGCACGCCGCCATCCACCGCGCGCAGCGTCTGCAGCCTGCCGGGCCGGATGAGATCCGCCGGTCCCGTGCCCTCCGCGATAGCGACCGCGATGGTGCGGGCCCGATCGTGCGCCGACATGCCGGAGCTCACGCCGGCCCGCGCGTCTATGGGCGTAGCGAAGGCCGTGCCGAACCGTGTCTGATTGCCGGTATCGTCGGTGATGAGCGATAACCCCAGGCTCCGCATGCGGTCCCCGGTGAGCGCCAGCGATATCAGGCCGCGGCCCCGCGCGGCCATGAAGTTGATCGCCTCGGGAGTTGCCCGCTCCGCCGCAACGAAGAGATCGCCTTCGTTCTCGCGGTCCTCGTCGTCCGCGATGATCACCATCCGGCCCTTGCGCACCTCGGGGAGGATGCGCTCGACGACGTACTCGCTTGTTTTTTGCCCGGTGCTCATGGAGCGGATCGCGGATGAATAGCGCTCACGGGAATGCTGGAATCATCGGCAAAAAACAAATGAAAATTCCCCGGCGCGACAAAGCGGAGACCCATCCGGAATCGAACTCATACTGTCCGTTTTCCCATGGGCGCGCTTTTCACGGCTACCCGACGGGATTGCCGCGGCTGATCAGCCGCATGAACTCGGCGCGCGTCTTCTCGGCGTTGAATTCGCCGGTGAAGGCCGACGTGGTCGCGATCGAGTGCTGCTTCTGGATGCCGCGCATCACCATGCACATGTGCT
>CAZQJF010000374.1:0-1218 GCA_964593735.1 uncultured Streptomycetaceae bacterium
CACCCTGGCAGCCTGCCTCGCCGGCGTGCCGGCGGAGGGCAGCGCGATCGTCCGGCGCTACGTCGAGCAGCTCGGCTGCGGCGGCGGCGCGGCGACGGTGTTCGGCTCAGCGTTGCGCGTGCTGCCCCGGTTTGCGGCCCTGGCAAATGCCACGGCAACGCACGCCGACGACTACGATGACACCTTTCATCCCAGCCGGTTTCACCCGTCCGGCCCGGTCTTTGCCGCCGTTTGCGCCGAAGCGGAACAGGCCGGTTCCTCCGGCCGGGACGTGCTGACCGCGTTCAGCGTCGGCACCGAGGTAACCTGCAAGTTGAGTCAGACGATAGACGTCGAGCACTATCACCGTGGCTACCACATGACCAGCACTTGCGGGGTGTTCGGCGCGACCGCGGGCGTATGCAGCCTGCGCCGGCTCTCTCCCGGGACGACGACCGCGGCGCTCGGCATCGCCGGCAGCGAGTCCGCCGGATTGCGGGAGAACTTCGGCACCATGGCGAAACCGCTGCATCCGGGGCGCGCCGCGGAAAGCGCGATTGTCTCCGCGTCGCTGGCCGCGCTGGGGCTCACCTCGTCTCCCACCATACTCGAAGGGCCGCGCGGCTATTTCATGGCCGGCGCCGGCGGCTATGACGCTGACCAGCTGCTCGGCAAGCTCGGCAATCCCTGGAGTTACACCGCGCAGGGGGTTGCGATCAAACCGTATCCGTGCGGCAACCTCCAGCAGCCGGCCATGAGCAGGCTCCAGGAGCTGGTGGTTGCTCACGACATCAAGCCCGACCAGATCGAGCGCATCGGGGTGAAGAGCCACCGACTGATGCCGCTGAACCTCACCTACCATCGGCCGACGACCGGGCTGGAGGGCAAGTTCAGCATGGAATTCAGCCTCGCCTCCATCCTGGTTCTGCGGCGCGCCGGATTGTCCGAGTACACCGACGCGATCGTGAACCGTCCGGATGTGCAGGAGGCCATCGGCAGGATCGACTACACGGTTTTCAGCGATGAGGAAGCGCGGGTTAACGGCTACGGCCTGCTCACCACGTTCCTCGACATCGCGCTGAAGGACGGCCGCAGGTATTCCGCGCGCGTGGATGCCGCAAAAGGCAGCGCCTCGCTGCCGATGGACGAGGCCGAGGTCTCGGAGAAGTTCCGCCAGTGCGCCGGGTTCGCCGGTTGGCCGGCAGAGCGCACCGAAGAGCTCATCACGCAAATACTCAA
>CAZQJF010000374.1:1318-2441 GCA_964593735.1 uncultured Streptomycetaceae bacterium
GAGAAGGAATGGTCGGACGGTTTCCCGGTCGTCACGCCGACCGAGGAGCGCGTGCAGTGGATGCTGACGGGCACGCGCCGGGATCCCGAGGAGGTCGTGGGGCGCATTCCTCCCGCGCTGGAGCTGGCGACCGTGCGCACGGTGGCGATACACGCGCTCATGGCGGGATGCAGGCCCGAATATCTGCCCGTCGTGCTCGGCGGCCTCGCGCTCATCCTGCGCGAAAGGTTCAACATGGGAGGCGTGCAGTGCACGATGCACGGCGTGGCGCCGCTCATGATCGTCAACGGCCCCTACGCGCAGAAGGTCGGGTTGCACGGCGGCAACGGCTGCTTCGGGCCGGGATTTCGCGCCAACGCCACGATCGGCCGGGCGATCCGGCTGATGCTGCTGAATCTCGGCGGCGGTATCGCCGGCCTTGCATCCGCCACGGTCTTCTCTTCGCCCATACGCTACACGGCCTGCCTGACCGAGAATATGGCGCACAGCCCGTGGCCGTCCCTCGCGGAATCGCGCGGCTACGCGTCTGGCGAGAACGTCATTACCTGCGCCATGTCCGAAAACCCGAGGCTCCACTTCGACGACGTCAGCAGGGAACCCGAGCGGCTGCTCACGGGCATCGGCGACTCCATGACCTCGACGGGATCCTGGAACATGTGGTTCCGATCCGATATGGTCGTTGCCATGAGCCCGCAGCATGCGAAACTGTGCGCCGCCGCGGGCATGGGCCGGGCCGACGTCCACGCGCGCCTGTGCGAACTCGCCGTGCGCAAGCAAAGCAGTCTCAAGCGCGGCGGCAACTGGCGTCCCGAGCGTGCGGTCGCGATGGGTGCGGACCCGGAGGATGACGATTGCCTCATCAGGGCGGTAAAGGATCCGGATCGCCTGCACCTCATCGTCGCGGGCGGGTTCGGTCCCATTACCGCGGTGTGCCACGGCTGGAACGAGTCGAGCATCGCGGTGCATGGGACGTATGAGGTCTGAAGGATGAGGGATGAAGGATGAGGGATGAAGGATGAGGATGGAGGGTCGAGGGGAAAACTCACTGTCACCCGACCCTCAACCCTTAACCCCTCGACACTGAGAGAGGAATAACATGACGAACGATCTGGGATTCATCGAT
>CAZQJF010000374.1:2541-4163 GCA_964593735.1 uncultured Streptomycetaceae bacterium
AACCCCTCGACACTGAGAGAGGAATAACATGACGAACGATCTGGGATTCATCGATCCAACCGCGGGGCGCGGCGGGCAGCGCATAGCGCTTGCGCCGCGGCCCATGGACCTTGCCGGCAAGGTGGTGGGACTGCTCGACAACACCAAGGAGCAGGCCGACGTCATTCTGCAGACCGTCGCGGACGCTCTGCGCGAACGCTACGGGGTTGCGAAAGTGATCATCCGGCGCAAGGAATTCTTCTCCAAGCCCGCGAGCGAAGCGCTGTTGAACGAAATGGCGCAAGAGGTGCAGGTGGCCGCGGCCGCCCTGGGCGGGTGAGGGTCCTGCACGTTGTGCAGTGTGCACGACACGGTGGAGTTCGAAAAACGCGGCATACCTGCCACGGTGTTCCTGACCCAGGTGTTCAGGAACGCCGCGGTGCATACCTTCCGCACCAAAGGCATGGACGGCCATTCCCTCATCGAGCTGCCGCACCCGGTCAGCAACCTGACGCCCGGGGAAATGCGCGCCCTCACCCTGCAGTTCGTGGAGCCGATGGTCAGGCAGCTTACCGCCTGACGGCGCTTACTTTGGCGGCTTGGCGTCCTTTGCGTCGAGGCTTCCATGTTTGCAGTAGCTCGGACCTGCCTACTTCATCCTTCATCCCTCATCCTTTAATTCATCCCGCGCGGCGGCGGAATTTCTGAAAGGCGTGCGGCTTGAGCGGCGCCATGCGCTTCACCGCGCCGGGATCATTCCCAGTTTCACGAGCAGGTCCCGCGTGCTTTCGTAGTACTTCCGCATGTATTCCCGCGTAGCCTGCGATCTCATGAAGTCGCCTTCGAGCGCGTCGGCTTCCAGGTAGCGTTTCCACTCGGGATGGCTGGCCGTGCGCTCGAAGAGATCCTCCCAGAATGCTATCTGTGCGGGGGTGAGCCCCCTCGGGCCTACCATCGCCATCCAGTTCCCCTGCGCCACGTCATATCCCTGCTCGATCAGCGTGGGCACGTCGGGCGCCATGGCGGTGCGGCGCTTCGTGGCGATGGCGATGAGGCGCAGAGTGCCGGCTTTGTGGTGGCTGAATACGTTTCCGGGCGCGATGGAGGCCATGTCGATGTGCCCGCCGAGCAGATTGGTCACCGATTCGGCGCCGCCGCTGAACGTCAGCGTCTTCAGTTTCTTCGGGTCGACGCCGCTTGCCTCCGCGATCTGCGCCAGCACGAACTGCGTCGGCGCGCCGCGCGTGCTGCCGAGAGAGATGCTGAGCGACTGCGGGTCCGCTTTCCAGCGCGCGACGACGTCCTTGACCGTCTTGATCGGGGAATCGGCGCGCACGGCGAGGGAAATGGGCTGCATGCTCATGAGCGTGAGCGGCGTCATATCAGTGTAGTTGATCGGGCTCAGGCCGAGTATGTGGTTGGACAGCAGTCCCGCGCGCGCTATCGCGACCGTATGGGCATCACCGGGGCGCTGGTTGGTGTAGTTGTAGGCGATGGTTCCGCCGCCGCCCACCTTGTTGGCCACCACCACATTCTCGAGCCACTTGTTTTCCTGCCAGATGCGCTGCATCAAGCGGGCGATCTTGTCGTTGGTCGCGCCGGGCGCCGATACCACGACGATTTCGACCGTCCGCTCGGGCTTC
>CAZQJF010000375.1:0-4159 GCA_964593735.1 uncultured Streptomycetaceae bacterium
GTCCCTGCCGTGGATCCACCGCGGCGCGCAGGTGGAGCGCGCGCCGTACCTTGCCGCCGCCGAGCGCATCGTCGCGGGCAGGCTCGACGTATTCGCCATGAAAGACGTCGAGCTCGGCTCCCCCCCGCGCTGGAATCGCGATCCCCGGACCGGGATCGAGGCGCCGCTCGCGTTCGGCAAGCTGCTCGACTATCGCGATGCGCGCCTCGTGGGCGATATCAAGTACCTGTGGGAACCGAACCGCCATGCGCACCTGGTCACTCTGGCGCAGGCCTACTCGCTCTCGGGCGCCCCGCGCTATTACGCCGTGTTGCGGCAGCACCTGGAAAGCTGGTTCGCCGCGTGCCCCTACGGCAGGGGAGCGAACTGGTCGAGTGCGCTCGAGCCCGCGATCAGGCTCATCAACTGGGCGGTCGCCTGGCAGTTGCTGGGCGGCGCCGCCTCGCCCGCGTTCCAGGATGCGCCGGGGGCGCAGTTCGCGCGCCGCTGGCTGCAATCGGCGCACGAGCATGCGCACTTCGTGCGCGGGCATTTCTCGCTCTACTCCTCGGCGAACAATCACCTGATCGGCGAAGCGGCGGGATTGTTCGTCGCCGCCGCCACCTGGCCGCACCTGAACCGGTCGCGCGACTGGCTGGCCACGGCGCAGGCGATACTCGAGCGCGAGGCGCTGCTGCAAAACGCTCCCGACGGCGTCAACCGCGAACAGGCCGTGGCCTACCAGCAGTTCGAGCTGGATCTGCTGGTGCTCGCTTTCCTCGCCGGCCGCGCCAACGGCCACCCGTTTTCGCCGGAGTTCGAGGCGCGGCTCGTAGCGATGCTTGAATTTCTCGCTTCCATCATGGACGCGGGCGGCCACCTGCCGATGTTCGGCGATGACGACGACGGCACGGTGGTGCGGCTGTCCCAGGCGCCGGATCACTGCCGTTTCCGCTCGCTGCTGGCCACCGGCGCGGTACTGTTCCGGCGGCCGGACTTCAAAGCCAAGGCCGGGGCGCTCGACGACAAATCGCGCTGGCTGCTGGGCCAGGGGGCCGACCAGGCCTACGGGCGGCTGGATGCCGCCGGCGCGCGCTTGCCGGTGCGGCGCGCCTTCGTGGACGGCGGCTACTACGTGCTCGGCTGCGATTTCGAGAGTAACAACGAGATCCGGCTGGTGGCCGACGCCGGCCCCATCGGGTATCAAGCCATCGCCGCGCACGGCCATGCCGACGCGCTGTCGTTCACGCTGTCGGTAGGCGGCGAGGAGTTCCTGGTCGACCCCGGCACTTACGCCTACCACACCCAAGGCGCCTGGCGGGCCTATTTCCGCGGCACCGCCGCGCACAATACGGTGCGCATCGACGGGCTCGATCAATCCGAATCCGGCGGCAACTTCATGTGGCTGCGCAAGGCGCAGGCCGGCTGCAGCGTCTGGAAGGTGACCCCGGAGCAGGACCTGTTCGAGGGCTGGCACGAGGGCTACACGCGCCTCGCCGACCCGGTAAAGCATACCCGGCGAATCGTGCTCTACAAGCAGGAACGGCGCGTGGTCATCGAAGACACCCTGGACATGGCGGGGGAGCACCGGATCGAGCTCTATTTTCACTGCAGCGAGCGCTCGCGCGTCGATCTGGGCGCCCGCGGCTGCACCATCACGCAGGGCGACAGGACCTTGTCGCTGACGCTGCCCCAGGCGCCGGGCGCGCACGCTCAGCTGCTGCACGGGAGCACCGCGCCGATCGGCGGGTGGGTCTCCCGGCGTTTCGACGATAAGCATCCGGCGCCTACGGTCGTATGGCAGGCGCGAATCGCGGGTTTCGTCGTGCTCCGGAGCGAAATCAGCTGCTGAGGGATGGTCCGGATGGACCATGCGCCACTGCCGCTGCGCCATACGGGCATCAAGGCCAACCGGCATCCTTCCCCCATCACCTGACACCGGAAAGATCCTGCCATGGGCCGTCCGAAACGCGTACTGATACTGGTCGAAAACCTGCCCAGCCCGTTCGACCGGCGGGTATGGCAGGAAGCAACCGCATTGCGCGACGCCGGTTATGCGGTTTCGATCATTTGTCCCACCGGGAAAGGCTACGAAAAGAAATTCGAGGAGATCGACGACATACACATCTGGCGCTACCCCCTGCCGGTCGAGGCCAACGGCGCGCTCGGTTACCTGACCGAGTATGCGATCGCGCTGTCATGCACGTTCGTCCTGTGCTGGCGGGTTTTTTTCGGCCGGGGCTTCGATGTCATCCACGCCTGCAATCCGCCGGATCTTTTCTTCCTGATCGGCGGATTCTTCAAGCTGTTCGGCAGGAAATTCCTGTTCGATCACCACGACATCAATCCCGAGCTCTACGAGGCGAAGTTCGGGCGGCGTGATTTCTTCCACCGCCTGCTGCTCGCGTTCGAGCGCTGGAGCTTCCGCACCGCCGACGTCTCGATCGCGACCAACGAGTCCTACCGGAAAATCGCGATCGAGCGCGGGCGCATGCCGCCCGAGCGGGTGTTCGTGGTGCGCAGCGGACCGAGCCTCGAGCGAATGAAGATCGTCCCGCCCGACGACAGCTACAAGCGCGGCCGCCGTTACCTGGTCGGCTACGTCGGCGTGATGGGCAAACAGGAGGGGATCGACTGCCTGTTGCGGGCCGTGCGGCTCATCGTTTCCCGGCACGGTCGCAACGACGTGCACTTCGGCCTCGTCGGGGGCGGCACGTCGCTCGAGGACATGAAGGCGCTCGCGCGCAAGCTGGAGATCGACGACTACGTGACTTTCACCGGGCGCGTGCCCGACGCCGAGATGATAGCCCTGCTCAACACCGCCGAGGTCTGCGTCAACCCGGACATAGCCAGCGAGATGAACGACAAGTCCACGATGAACAAGATCATGGAGTACATGGCTTTGGCCAAGCCGATCGTGCAGTTCGATCTCACCGAAGGGCGCTACTCGGCGCGGGACGCGGCGTTGAACGCGCGTCCCGATGACGTCGCGGATTTCGCGGCGAAGATCCTGGAATTGCTCGATGACCCGGAGCGCCGCAGCCGCATGGGCGCCGCCGGGCGCGAGCGCGTGTTGAACGAGCTCGCGTGGAATCACGAAGTGCCGAAGCTGCTCGCTGCCTACGAAACGTTGTGGCGCGACGATGAGAAACGGCAACCTCTGGTTCACGACGCGACGCGCGCGTCCGCCTCCGGGCCAAGGCGGGTGACGGCCGAAACGGTGTAACGGGCGCGGGCAATCAAGGCAGGCCATGCAAGTAAGAATCAGACCATTGGTTACCGGGTTGGCGTCCTATATTCCCGGACTCTACGGCCGTATCGCGAGGTCGGGGAGCTCGAGCTCGGCCGTCTATTGTTATGCGGTATGGCTCAAGCACCTGACGTTTCTACACCGCGCCGGCCTCCAGGGCATGCCGGGCGCCGTAGCGGAACTCGGCCCCGGCGACTCTCTGGGCTCGGGAATTGCAGCTCTGCTCTCGGGCGTGGAAACCTACCATGCGCTCGATGTCTGTAAATGGAGCAATACGGAAAGAGACCTGGAAGTCCTGGACGAGCTGGTGGAGTTGTTCCGTGCCCGCGCCGGCATCGCGGGCATCGATGCGGACCCCGATACCGGAAGCTCCGATTCACACGGCTTCCCGCGCGATATCCTCACCGACGAACGGCTGGCGCAATCGCTGCGCAAGGACCGGATCGATGCCATCCGGCGCGCGATCGAGGATGCCGGCGCGGGAAGCCCGGGCCAGCCGGAAGGGGCAATGATCCGGTATATCGTGCCCTGGAGCGATCCTGACGTGCTGGCGCCGCAATCGGTCGACCTGATCTTCTCCCAGGCCGTTCTACAGCACGTGGATGACCTGGAGTCCGCCTACGGCGCCATGACGGCATGGCTCAAGCCGGGCGGTTACATGTCTCACGAGATCGATTTCCGGTGCCACAAGCTGACCAGGGACTGGAACGGGCACTGGGCGTGCAACGACTTCACCTGGAAGCTCGTGCGGGGGAAGAAGCCCTACCTGCTGAACCGGCAGCCCATCTCCGCGCACGTCCGTCTGCTCGAGAAGTACGGCTGCAAGGTCGTCTCCAGTTCGATGACGACCGAGGCGGGGGGCATCGACATGTCGCAACTGGCGGACAGGTGGCGGGACCTGACCGAGGGCGACCTGGCCTGCGCGACGGC
>CAZQJF010000376.1:0-4157 GCA_964593735.1 uncultured Streptomycetaceae bacterium
GGGCCCCTGCTCAACGTTGCGCCGATCCCTGCTCCGCCCCTCGACGCGCTACTTCGACGACCGCTTCCAGTAGCTCTGCAGTTCTTCGGTGGTGACGCGGCCGCTGCGGTCGGTGTCGATCTCGGAAAATCTCCCCACGAGGTGTGGCAGATTCTGCTCGAGCTCCTCGTGGGTGAGTCCGACGCTTTGGGCATCGACCGCCTGACGCGGCGCCTCCCGCGACAACCACGGCCGCTCCGACCTGGAAGTGGACATGCCTGCGCGCGACTGCTCGCGCTGTTTCATGATGTCGGCGCCCTCCACGAAGAGGTAGAAGATCACCACGCCCAGCGCTATCCAGACGTACTTCCTCGTGGCGTCGTATTGCGTGCGTGCGTTGGCCCTCGCGTCGGCATGCGCCGGCCCCTCGCGCATCAGCGCGTCGCGCCATTCGCGCACGTCCCGCGGCCGCCGGTCTTCCTCCACCGTCAACGCCCATTGAATCGCCTCGATGAAGGGCCCGCTGTACCACACGCGAGCGGCGTTGAGCATCTTTCCGACGTTGTCCATCCGGATCCTGCTCAGGGCGTCCGGAGGGTGCTCGCCGGTCACCGCCCAGAACAGCACTGCCGCGAGGGAATAGATGTCCGACCAGGGTCCCTGCCGTCCGCTGCGTATGTATTGCTCGACCGGCGCATACCCCGGCGTCAGGATGGGAATGATGTCCTGTATCGCGTCGCGGCTGGCGAGCCGCGCGGCCCCGAAATCGAGCAGTACCGGCGAGCCCTCGTCCCGAATAAAGATATTGCCGGGTTTGATATCGCGGTGCAGCACGCCGGCGCCGTGGACGGCCTCCAAGCCATCCAGGAGCGGCAGCAGCAGCGCCTTGAGCGACGCTTCGTCGGGCTGGGGCGCGCGCCCAAAGCGCTGTGCCAGCGACTCCCCTTTTTCGTATTCCCGGAGCATATAGGCCGTGCCGTTGGCCTCGAAATAGCGGTCCACGCGCACGATGTTCGGGTGTACGAACCTGGCAAGAGTCCGGGCTTCGACCAGGAACTGGGCAAGGCCCTTCTCGTAGTTGGATTCCGTATTGGCGCCGGCGGTCGCCACGCCTCCATCCGGGCCGCGAACTGCCAGATCGGAGGGGAAATACTCCTTGATTACGACGTTCTTCTTGAGAACAGAGTCGTGGGCGAGGTAGGTGATCCCGAATCCGTCTGCGCTGAGCACGGAAGTGGTCCGGTACTCGAGCAGCACGGTCCCGGGAGGCAGTGCGTTGACGGGGTCGACCATGACTCAGTGTATACAAAATCAGTGATTGGGTGATTCGGCGATTCGGCAAAACCGCTTCAGCGTATGCCTTGGAGTACCTGACAAAATGAGGGGATGGCCCCTCGCTACCGCTCCCCCCTCATACTCCCTTAAGATCAGGGCCCATACCTTTCATTTTGATATGGGCGCTTGGAGTGACCAATGAGATGAGGCCATGGTAAATGACAAACGCCGCGACGAACAGCAGTCTTGCCTTGCGGGCTATCGCCGTTGCCACACTGCTGCTTGCGGCGTGCGGCGGTCCTTCCTGGCAGGAGCTCACATCTCATGAAGGCGGGTTTCGCGTATTGATGCGCGGCGACCCGCTGGTCGAAAAACAAGAGCTGGAAACGCCCATCGGCAGGATCACCGGGCACTGGTACTCGACGGCGCACGAGGACTCCGTGTTCGGGGTCGGCTACGCGGATTATCCCGTCGATTTTGTGCGCAATGTGCCGCAGCGGGAGCTGTTCACGACTCTCCGCGAGAGCTGGGTCAAGCGCATCAGCGGCAAGGTGCAGGGAGGCGACACCGACATCAACCTGGAAAGCCACCCCGGCATGGAGTACATCGCCTCGGGGACGTTCAACGGCAAAAACGCCTACCTGAGAGGCAGGCTCTATCTGGTCGGTAACCGCGTTTTCCAGGTCGTCGTATTCGGGAGCAAGGAATCGCTCCCCCTTTCCGACGTCAACAAGTTCATGAACTCATTCAAACTGTCGCCGGTACGCGGCATGGACTCGATTAATATCGACCTGGGCGAGGACAAGAAACCACCTGCCCCGGAGGCACCGCCGCCTGCTCAGCCGCCTGCCAAGTAACCGGTCACTGGTCACGGGTCTTGGCCGCCTCTTCCATCGCGTCCAGCAATACGTCCGCGTCCTGTGCGCCGGACACCGCAAGCTTGTGGTTGAAAATAAAGAACGGCACGCCCCCGATACCCGCGGCACGCGCTTGCGCATCGGATTGTGCGATCAGGTCGCGGTCGGCGTCCCCGGCCAGGTAGGCCGCCGCCTCCGCGCGGTCGAGCCCGGCCCTCGCCGCCACGTCGGCCAGGGCTTCCCTGTCGGTCAGGTTTCTGCCTTCGATGAAATGCGCGCGGAACAACTCCTCCGCCATCGCATCCTGCCTGCCCGCACCCTGCGCGTAGTGCATCAGCCGGTGCGAGGCGAGGGTATTGGGCTGCACCTGCATCTTCTCGTAGGCGAACGGGATGCCCAGCTCTGTGCCGGCAGCGGTAACGCGCTGGTTGACGCCCTTTCCGCGCGAGCCGAACTTGCGCGCGACATACTCCTCGCGGGGGATGCCGCTCTCCGGCAGGTCGGGGTTCAACTGGAACGGTAGCCAGCGCACGGCCGGCTCGGGTCCATCGGGATGGCGCTCGCGGTAGCGTTGCAGCGCCTGCTCCAACTTGCGCTTCCCGATGAAACACCAGGGTCAAACTACATCGGAAACGATGTCTATCTGCAGCGTCGGTTCGCTCATTGCGCTCTCCATTTCGAAGGAGTGACTCGTTTCTCGTTGCTCGTGGCGTGTAGCGATTGACCAGAAACGAGAAACGAGCGACGAGTCACCTTTTCCAACCTTTGAACTGCTCCCGTAGTTTAGCTTTCATCAACTTGCCCGTCGAGGTGCGCGGGATCTCCTGCACGAAGGCGTATCCCTCGGGCAGCCAGATCTTCGCGAACTTGGGTGCGAGGTAACTCCGCAGCTCGTCTTCGGTTGCCGACTGCCCCGCTTTCAGCACCACTACGGCCAATGGCCGTTCTCCCCATTTCGCGTCCGCCACCGCGATCACGGCCGCTTCGGCGACCTTGGGGTGACCGACGAGCGCGTTCTCCAGGTCCACGGAGCTGATCCACTCGCCGCCGGACTTGACGAGATCCTTGATGCGGTCGGTGATCTTGACGTAGCCGTGCGCGTCCAGGGTGACCACGTCACCGGTACGAAACCAGCCGTCCTCGCTCCACTTGCCGGTCTCCTCCGGCAGGTCGTGATAGCTTGCCGCTATCCAAGGGCCGCGCACCTCGAGCTCGCCCATCGCTTCGCCGTCCCACGGCACCTCGCCCTGTGGGGTCATGCCGCGCACTTCCACGAAGGGCGGCGGGATGCCCTGCTTCGCCCGCAGCAGGTACTGCTCGTCGGCCGTGGCCGATTCCAGTCCGCGCTTCAGGTAATTTATCGCCGCAATCGGAGTCGTCTCGGTCATTCCCCACCCATGCACCACGCGCAGCCCGAACCGGTCGAAGGCGCGAATCATCGATTCGGGGGCGGCGGCGCCGCCAACTACCATGCGCAGGCGGGTGCACAGTTTCCAGCGCGCGGGCTCCTGTTCGAGCGCCTGCAGGATGCCCGCCCAGATCGTGGGCACGCCCGCCGTCAAGGTCACCTGCTCGGATTGATAGAGGTCGAGCAGGCTCACGGGATCCAGGTGCGGTCCGGGAAACGCCAGCTTCGCGCCGGTCATCACGGCCGTGAAGGGCATGCCCCAGGCATTGACGTGGAACATCGGCACCACCGGGCATACCGTGTCGGCGTTGCTCATGCCCATTACGTCGGGCAGCGCGGACGCGAGCGAGTGCAGCACCACGGCGCGGTGGCTGTACACGACGCCCTTGGGCCGTCCCGTCGTGCCCGAGGTGTAGCACATTCCGGCCGGCGCCTCCTCCTCGAGCGCCGGCAATTTCATCGCACTGCCCTGTCCGACCAGTTTCTCGTAGTCATCGTACCCGGCCGGAATAGCCGTGCCGCCCAGCGGCACGACGATTACCTTTTCAAAATTCGTGACGGCGCGAAATTTTTCGTAGAGCGGCAGCAGCACGTCGTCCACGATCAGGTACCGGTCGCCGGCATGATTGGCGATGTAA
>CAZQJF010000377.1:0-4143 GCA_964593735.1 uncultured Streptomycetaceae bacterium
AGGGCCACGGGCGGGATGACGAGCCATTGCGCCAGCGGCGAGAGTCCGATTTCGAAACCGCCGAGATTCACGACCGGCATCAGGGCCGAATACGCCCAGTTCCCCCGCGCGACGGTATTGATCCATTCGCTGAGCACGGTGTACCCGGCTGCCGGGACGACGAGGAACAAGGCCACCTGCCGCCATTTCCAGGTTGCCACGGCGCGCGCCCGCGTTGCGATGAGCGCAACCGCGAGCGCCAAGGTGCCGATCACGACGTCTCCAAGCGTGCAATGAACCACGGCGTACGCGGCGAAGGAGGGCGGACCTTCTTCCCAGAGCGTGTAAAGCGGTAACTGGGCGATTTCCCAGAGGAGGTTGAACGCGCCGAGCAGCGGGACGTATCGAAACGCGATGAATTTCAAGGACGCGCGGCCGCAATACCAATGCGGCGCGGCGTGGATGGGTGCAGTGGTCATTTTGCGCGCCCCTTACTTTCCGCTGCCGCGGTCGGCAATCTGCTTCCACGTCTTCCCGGTGTCCTGCGAGACGTAAACGCTGCGCTCGAACGTCGCGATGGCATATTCGATCCTGCTGACCGGGTTCTGCGCGATATAGGCGACGGCATCACGGGTCATCGGGGGCAGCGTCACGGATCGTTTCGCACCGGTCTTCCAGTTGACGCGCAGGAGCGCAGGAGCGCCGGCGTAGCTGCCGAACAGGAGGTGAATGCCGTCCAAATCGAAGAAGGCGGCGAGCACCTGCTCACCTGCCGCCATTGCCCGGAAGCTGTCGCCCGAGTCGGTGGAGAGATAAAGGCCGCCTTTGGATCCGATGGCGACCACCTTGGGGTCGGTCGGATGGACCGCCAGGCTCGTTGGCTGGTCGCTGAATCCGCCCGCCCGCGCCCGGTTCCAGACAAATCCGTCATTGACCGTGTAGTAGAGACCCGGCTTTTTCATGCGGGAGTTGGGCGCCGGATTGTAAACATAGACCGCATTGGTTTCGTAACCCGTCGCGAGCAGGTGAAAATCGGTCTCGCCCTCCAGCCCGAGTTTTTGCCAGCTCTTGCCGCCATCCCCGCTGCGAATGACGCCGAACGGGTTTACGAATCCGGAACCCGGCGCCGGGTGGCCGCTGCTGTAGAGCCGGTTGCGGCTCGCCGAATAGCCCATGTAATCGTGCGCGGGGCCGGGCGCCTTCGACCACTTTCCGTCGCGGTAAACCGCGAGGCCGTGGTGACTGGGCACGATCAGTTCCTTGCCATCGGCGCTGTAGGCGAGGCCGTGCACGTGCGTAAGGGTGGCGGCGGCCCCCGCGTGCGCCGGGGACGTTTCGTGATGCGCGGCCGCGAGTGGAGCGAGCAGCATTCCCGAGAGGAGAACAAATCGGAGGCGGGCGTGCATGAGGTTTCCCTTGAGGTGAGCCGTGGGGTTCACTTGATGCGGTTGATGACGTAGCTGCCTTTTTTCTCCTCGACCAGCTCGAACTCGTCTCGTGCCGTAAAGCGCCGGCGACGCAGTAATAAATAGGCGACCGGTATAACGAACATCGACAGGAGCGGCGCGGTGATCATGCCGCCCACCATCGGTGCGGCGATCCGCCGCATGACTTCCGAGCCCGTGCCTGAACCCCACATGATGGGCAGCAGACCCGCGATGATCACGGCCACGGTCATCGCGATGGGCCGCATCCTCAGGGCAGCGCCCTCGACGATCGCCTCAGTGAGATCCTTAACGTTATTGAGATGCCCTTCGTGCTCGCGCGTGGCGACAGCCTGATTCACATAGAGCAGCATGACGACTCCGATCTCGGCCGCCACGCCGCCGAGTGCGATAAACCCCACGGCGACTGCGATAGACATGTTGTAGCCGAGCAGGAATATCAACCAATAACCGCCCACGAGCGCGAACGGCAGCGTGGCCATGATCAGGGCTGCTTCAGCAAAACGCGCGAAAGTGAGATAGAGCAGAACGAAAATGATCAGCAGCGTCGCCGGCACCACGATCTTGAGCTTCGCGGTCGCCCGTTCAAGAAACTCGAACTGGCCCGACCACGACATGGAGTAGCCGGCCGGTAGCTTGATCTCCTTGGCAACCGCCTTCTGCATGTCGCGCACCGCGGAACTCAGATCGCGTCCATGAAGGTCGATGTACACCCAGCCCGACAGCCGCGCGTTCTCGCTCTTCAGCATCGGTGGGCCGTCGCTGATCGTGATGGACGCAACGTCGCCAAGCCTGATCTGCGCGCCGCGCTCGGTGAGTACCGGCAGGTTGCGGATATTCTCCACTGAGTCGCGCACCTCGCGCGGGTAGCGCAAGTTAATGGGGAAGCGCTGCAGGCCCTCGACGGTTTCGCCGATATTGTCGCCGCCGATGGCCGCCGATACGATGCTTTGCACGTCAGCAATGTTCAGCCCGTAGCGTCCCGCCCTGTCGCGATCGATTTTTACGTCGATATAGCGCCCGCCGGACAGGCGTTCGGCGAATGCCGAAGTCACGCCCGGAACATCCTTCACCACGCGCTGGACCTCGGCCGCGATGCGGTCGACTTCCCGAAGATCCATTCCAGCGACCTTTACCCCGACCGGGCTCTTGATACCGGTCGCGAGCATGTCGATGCGGTTGCGGATCGGCGGCACCCAGATGTTCGACAACCCGGGGACCCTCACGGTGCGATCGAGTTCCTCCACGAGCTTTTCGGGCGTCATGCCGGCACGCCACTGATCGCGCGGCTTGAACTGGATCGTCGTCTCGAACATTTCGAGCGGCGCCGGGTCGGTCGCGGTTTCGGCGCGCCCGGCCTTGCCGAAGACGCTCGCGACTTCGGGTATGGTTTTGATCAGACGGTCCGTCTGCTGCAGGAGTTCCGCGGCCTTGCCGGCGGAGATGCCGGGCAGCGCGGAAGGCATATAGAGCAGGTCGCCTTCGTCGAGCGGCGGCATGAATTCGCCGCCGATGCGCATTGCCGGGTAGAGCGTTGCGAGCAGGATCAACAGCGCGACGACGAGGGTCGCTTTGGGAAAAGCCAGCACTCTGCGCAGCGCCGGCTGATACAGCCTGATCAGCCCGCGGTTGAGCGGGTTTTTCCTCTCGTCCGGGATTTTGCCGCGGATCAAGTAGCCCATGAGCACCGGAATCAACGTCACTGCCAGCCCCGCAGCGGCGGCCATCGCGTAAGTCTTGGTGTACGCGAGCGGCGAGAAGAGCCGCCCTTCCTGAGCTTCGAGCGTGAAAACCGGGACGAACGACATCGTGATGATCAGCAGCGAGAAGAAGAGCGCCGGCCCCACCTGGGCCGCGGCGTCGGCGATTACGCGCCACTGTGTGGCGCCTTCAAGCTTTTGACCGGGATGTGAGTGGTGCCAGGCTTCGGCGTGCTTGTGCGCGTTTTCGATCATCACCACGGCCGCGTCCACCATGGCGCCGATGGCGATGGCGATGCCGCCGAGCGACATGATGTTGGCGTTGACGCCCTGGTAGTACATCACGATGAACGCCATCAGTATGCCGAGCGGCAGCGAGACGATCGCAACGAAGGCGGAGCGCAGGTGGAACAGGAACGCCACGCACACCAGCGCCACGACGATGAATTCCTCGACCAGCTTCTCGCCGAGATTGCGGACGGCTCGCTTGATGAGGCTGGAACGGTCGTAAACCGGAACGATCTCGACGCCCGCGGGCAGGCTGGGTTTGAGCGTTTCGAGCTTTGCTTTCACGGCATCTATGGTTTCCAGCGCGTTCTTGCCGTAGCGCATGATGATGATGCCCCCGGCGACTTCGCCTTCGCCGTTCAATTCGGCGATGCCGCGCCGCATCTCGGGCCCGACCTGCACGCGGGCGACGTCTCCCAGGCGCACGGGAACCCCGGCTTCGCTCGTCGTCAACGGGATTTTGCGGAAATCGTCGAGCGACTGCAGGTAGCCGGAAGCGCGTACCATGTATTCGGCTTCCCCGAGCTCCAGTACCGAACCGCCGGTTTCCTGGTTCGCGCGCTGCACCGCCTCCATGACTTTCATGTGTGTGATGTTGAAAGCCCGCATGCGGTCTGGATCCAGCACGATCTGGTACTGGCGAACCATGCCGCCTACGCTCGCCACTTCGGAGACATTGGGCACCGCTTTCAACTCGTACTTGAGAAACCAGTCCTGCAGCGCACGCAGTT
>CAZQJF010000378.1:0-4111 GCA_964593735.1 uncultured Streptomycetaceae bacterium
ATGCCCTCGGCGGTGGGCTATCAGCCGACGCTCGCCGAGGAAATGGGATGGCTCCAGGAACGCATCAGCTCTACCAAGACCGGCTCGATCACTTCGATCCAGGCGGTGTACGTGCCGGCGGACGACCTGACCGACCCGTCACCCGCGACCACCTTCGGCCACCTCGATGCGACCGTAGTGCTCTCGCGCGACATCGCGTCGCTGGGCATCTATCCGGCGGTGGACCCGCTCGATTCGACCTCGCGTCAGGTCGATCCGAACACCATCGGCGAAGACCATTACAGCACCACGCGCTCGGTGCAGGCGACGCTGCAACGCTACAAGGAGCTGCGCGACATCATCGCCATTCTCGGCATGGACGAGCTCGCCCCGGAGGACAAGCTCGCGGTGTCGCGCGCGCGCAAGATCCAGCGTTTCCTGTCGCAGCCGTTCACGGTGGCACAGAACTTCACCGGCACGCCGGGCAAGTACGTGACCCTCAAGGACACGATCAAGGGGTTCAAGATGATCGTCAACGGCGAATGCGATGCACTGCCCGAGCAGGCGTTCTACATGGTCGGCGCGATCGAAGAAGCGTTCGAGAAGGCGAAATCCTTGTAGTGATTGGGTAAATAGTGATTCGGTGATTAAGTTTTCCAGCGTGAACGCGATGAGCCACTCAATCACTCAATCACACAATCACTAGATGCCAATGGCCAACACCATCCACATCGACGTCGTCAGCGCCGAAGAAAGCCTCTACTCCGGGGAAGCGGAGTTCGTCGTGCTCCCGGGTGAGGCGGGGGAGCTGGGGATCTACCCCCGCCATACGCCGCTCATCACGCGCCTCAAGCCGGGGTCGGTGCGCATCAAGCCGGCGGGCGGCGGGGAGGAGGAGCTGATCTTCGTGGCGGGGGGCATACTGGAAGTGCAGCCCCAGGTCATCACGGTGCTCGCGGATACCGCCATTCGCGGCGCCGATCTGGACGAAGCGAAAGCGAACGACGCGTTGCGCAAAGCCAAAGAGGCGATGGAGAAGTCGCAGGACAAGCAGGAAATCGCGACGCTGCAAGCCGAATTCTCCACGATGGCGGCGCAGCTCGCTGCGATCCGGAAGCTGCGGCAGAAGCGCTGATAAACACGGACGCCTGACGGCGCCGGTTTATCTCCGCGAGTTCGAACGGACGCAAGCGCCGCTCAACTCGCGGGATACGAGATAGCAGGCGAAAGCTGCCGTGGTCCTGAATGGCCGAGATTATCTCCGATACCGTTGATATGCTCGTCGTCGGCGGCGGCATCAACGGCGTCGGCATCGCGCGCGACGCGGCCGGCCGGGGCCTCTCCGTGCTGCTGGTCGAGCAGGACGACCTCGGTGCGCACACCAGTTCGTCCAGCAGCAAGCTGATCCACGGCGGGCTGCGCTATCTCGAGCACTACGAGTTCCGGCTGGTTGCGGAAGCGCTCGCCGAGCGCGAGGTGCTGCTGCGGATCGCTCCCCACCTCGTCCGCCCTGCGCGGTTCATCATGCCGCACGTGCCGCAGTTGCGGCCGCGCTGGATGATCCGCACGGGCCTGTTTCTTTACGACCATCTTGGACGCAGGACGCGGCTCCCCGGCTCGCGCGCCGTGCGGCTCGACCGGCCGCCGTACGGTTCCGGCCTGAAGCCGGAGTTCACCCATGGCTTCATTTATTCCGACTGCCGCGTCGACGATGCCCGGCTCGTGGTGGCGAACGCGCGCGACGCGGTCGCGCACGGTGCGAAAGTGCTGACGCGCACTGCGTGCGCCACGGCGAAGCGGGAGAGCGGCGTCTGGCGCGCGCGGTTGCGCGGCGCCTCTGGCGAGCTGGAAATAGCGGCGCGGGCAATCGTCAACGCGGCGGGTCCGTGGGTGAAAACCGTGTTGAACGAGCGGCTGCGCCAACCCTCGAGCGACAACGTGCGCCTGGTGAAGGGCAGCCACATCGTGCTGCCCCGGCTCTACCAGGGCGACCACGCTTTCATCCTGCAGAATGACGACCGGCGCGTGGTGTTCATGGTTCCCTACGAGCAGAGCTATACGCTCGTCGGCACGACCGACGTTGCGCACGCAGGCGATCCGTCGCGCCCCGAGGCGAGCGCGGCGGAAATCGATTACCTGTGCCGCGCCGCCGGCCGCTACCTTGCCCTGCCGGTCGATCCCGCCGATGTCCTCTGGCGCTACGCCGGAGTGCGACCTCTCTATGATGACGGCTCGGTAAACCCTTCCGCGGTGACGCGCGACTATGTGCTGCGCCTCGATAGCGACCAGGGCAGCGCTCCCGTGCTGTCGGTGTTTGGCGGCAAGATCACGACCTATCGCCGGCTCGCCGAGCACGCGCTCGAGAAGCTGGCGCCGTGGTTCCCCGGCATGGGCCCGGCGTGGACCGCTGCGGGCGCGCTCCTGCCCGGCGGAGACATTGCGGATGGCGACATCGCGCGCTTCGAGCGGCAACTGGTGCAGGGCTACCCGCGGCTGCCGGAATCGTTGCTGCTCGCTCTCGCGCGGCGCCACGGCGCGCTCGCGCGGGAGGTGCTGGGCGACGCTACGGCCCTGCCGGCATTGGGCGGGCACTTCGGCGCAGACCTGTATGCGCGCGAAGTCGATTACCTGGTCGATAATGAGTGGGCACGCAACGCCGACGACGTGCTGTGGCGCCGCACCAAGGCGGGGCTGCACCTCGAATCGTCCCAGCAGCAGGCCGTGGCGAGCTATCTGGCACAGCGCCTAAACTGATGTTTGTGCGATAATTTCCCTTCCATGAGCGCGCGTCCCAACGTCGTCATCCTTGCCGCTGGCCAGGGCAAACGCATGCACTCGCGCCTGCCCAAGGTGCTGCATCCTCTGGCCGGGCGGCCGCTCATCGCGCATGTGATCGCAACGGCGCGCGCGTTGAAGCCCAAGCGCATCTGCGTGGTTTATGGCCACGGCGGAAACCAGGTGCCGGAAGCAGTCGCCGCCCCCGATCTCGTCATGGTCCGGCAGGAGCCCCAACTTGGCACCGGACATGCGTTGAAGCAGGCGTTGCCCCATCTGAATGGCGCCGGTCGCACACTCGTTCTCTATGGCGACGTGCCGCTGCTGGGGGCCGAGACACTGCAGGCGATGATGGCGGAGGGGCGCGAGGAGTTGACGCTGCTGACCGTAGAACTCGATCCCCCCGACGGCTACGGGCGCATCGTGCGCAATCGGCGCGGAGCCGTCACCCGCATCGTCGAGGAGAAGGACGCGAGTCCCGAGCAGCGCCGCATACGCGAAGTGAATACCGGGATCATGGCGCTGCCCACGGCGCGGCTCCGGGCCTGGCTGAACGGGCTCTCGAACCGCAATGCGCAGCGCGAGTATTACCTGACCGATATCGTGCGGCTCGCGCTCGCCGACGGTATTCCCGTCAAAACCATGCAGGCGCGCGATACGCGGGAAGTGCTCGGGGTTAACAGCAAGCAGCAGCTCGCGCAGCTCGAGCGCCTGCATCAGTTGCAGCATGCCACGCGCCTGCTGGAGCAAGGCGTCACGGTGGTCGATCCATTACGCCTGGACATCCGCGGCAGCCTCGAGTGTGGCACGGATGTGAGGATAGACGTGAACTGCGTGTTCGAAGGCGCCGTCAAGCTCGCCGACGGCGTCGATATCGGCGCCAATTGCGTGGTACGGAGCACGGCGATCGGGCGCGGCACACGCATCGAACCCTACACCATGATCGACGAAGCGAAGATAGGCGCCAACTGCCGCGTCGGGCCCTACGCGCGCATCCGGCCCGGCACCGAGCTCGCGGAAGACGTGCACATCGGGAATTTCGTCGAGGTGAAAGCCAGCCGCATCGCGGCGCATTCCAAGGCGAACCACCTGTCCTACATCGGTGACACCACTGTCGGGCGCAACGTCAACGTCGGCGCCGGCACCATTACCTGCAACTACGACGGCGCCAACAAGCACCGCACGGTGATCGAGGACGACGTGCACATAGGCTCGGACGTTCAACTGATCGCGCCCGTGACCGTGGCGAAAGGCACTACGATAGGCGCCGGCACCACGGTGTGGAAGGATACCGGCCCGGGCGGCCTGGTGATGAACCCCAAGACGCAGGACCACCGCCCCGGTTGGAAACGCCCCA
>CAZQJF010000379.1:0-4108 GCA_964593735.1 uncultured Streptomycetaceae bacterium
CGTACGGCATTTCCGGCCTCACCGGCATCGTCGGCACCTTCTTCGTCAAGGACTATCTCGGCCTCACCGCTGCCGCTCTCGCGGCGCTCGGCTTCTGGGCGGGGATCCCGTGGGCGCTGAAGATGCCGCTGGGGCATCTCGTGGACCTCATCTGGCGCTGGAAGGGCTGGCTCGTGGTCCTCGGGGCGGCGCTCATCGCCATGAGCCTGCTCATCATGGTGGGGCTGCTCACCGATCGCGACGCGATGACGGACGTCATGCCCGCGGAAACCTGGTACGTGCTTTCCGTGCTGCTCAACGCCGTCGGCTTCGTGGTGCAGGACGTCGTTGCCGACGCGATGACGGTGGAGGCGGTGCCGCGCGTCGACGCGGAGGGCCGTCCCTTCCCGCAGGAAGAACGCAAGCGGATGAATATCACCATGCAGACCCTGGGGCGGGTCGCGCTCATCGGGGGACTGGCGCTCGTCGCGGCGGTCAATCTCTACATATTCGCGGACGTGCAGGGGCTCTCGGCGGCGGAAAAGGCGGCGATCTACCGCGAAGTCTACCTCCTGGCGCTGGTCATCCCGCTCATATCCGTCGCCGGTCTCGGCGTTGCCGCGCTGGTGAAGCACCGCGACGTGCGGCGGCTCATCGCGCGCGGCACGAGCGCTGCCGATGCGGAAAAGCTGTACACCACGCAGGAGCAGCGGCCCGCGGCGAACTGGTGGATACTCGGCGGCAGCGCGGTATTCGTGGTCTTCGGCCTGGGCATGGGGTTCAGCGATCTCGCTTACAACCAGGAGATCGTTTTCGCCGGGTCCATGGCGATCATCGTGTTCCTGATCGCCCGGCTTACCCGGGAGCTCGAGCCGGAGGCGCGCGCGACCCTCCTCGGCACGGCAATCGTGATCTTCGTGTTCCGGGCGACTCCCGCCGTCGGAGAAGGGTTGCAGTGGTGGATGATAGACGAGCTGAAGTTCGACGAGCGCTTCCTGTCGGTGCTGGGCCTGATCGGCAGCGTGCTCACGCTCATCGGCATGTTCATTTTTCGCCGCTTCATGGCGGAGCGTTCCATCGCTTATGTCGTCGGCGCGCTGACGCTGGCGGGCACGGTGCTGTCGTTACCGATCGTGAGCATGTACTACTTCGCCCTCCACAAGTGGACCGCCGCGATGACCGGTGGCGTCGTGGACGCTCACTTCATCGTGCTTCTCAACACCGCGCTCGAGTCGCCGCTCGGCCAGATCGCCATGATCCCCATGCTCGCGTGGATCGCCAACTCGGCGCCCTCCCACCTCAAGGCGACCTATTTCGCGATCATGGCCTCCTTCACCAATCTCGCGCTCTCGGCCAGCCAGCTCGGCACCAGGTATTTGAACCAGATCTTCACCGTGACGCGCGAAGTTCGCGACCCCGCCACGGGAACTGCGACGATAGCCGCCGACTACGGCCAGCTCGGAGAGCTGCTTGTGGTCCAGATGCTGCTCGGCATCGCCCTGCCGTTTGCCGCGATCCTGCTCGTGCGGGCGTTGCGGTTGAAATGGGCGTGACAGCGCTCACTGCGCGGCGGGCGGCGCAGCGGTGCATATCTCGGGAGCGAAGAAGCGGTAGTTGTTGCGTCCGCCTTTTTTAGCCTGGTACATGGCCATGTCGGCGTTGGCCATGAGCGTGGCCATGTCCTTGCCGTCGTTGGGATAGACGCTGATGCCGATGCTGCACGAGATGTCCAGCTCGTGGCCCCCCGCGTGGACCGGCCTCGAGAGCTCGTCCAGTATCTTCCTGCCGACCATGGCGGCGTCCCTGGCGTTCCCGACCTCGCTCAGCGCGATGACGAACTCATCGCCACCGGCGCGAGCGACCGTGTCGACCCGGCGCACGCAGGCCTTGAGGCGATGCGCCACTACTTTCAGTAATTCGTCTCCGACGCCGTGGCCAAAGGTGTCGTTTACGGGCTTGAACCGGTCGAGGTCGATGAACATCACGGTGAATGGACTGCCGCTGCGGTCGGAGCGGCTCATAGCCTGCGCGATCCGGTCCTCCAGCAGCAGCCGGTTCGGCAGCCGCGTCAGATTGTCGTAGAGCGCGATATTGCGCAGTTGCTCGTTCGCCGCCTGCAGCGTATCGGCCAGGTTCGCGGCTTGCGTGTGGTAGTAGGCGTCGAACGCGGATATCACGAGCGTGATCGTGAGGATGCTCAGCGTGCCGATCCCGACCAGCACTGCCAGCGTGCCGCTGTCCAGGCCTCCGGTGCTGTCCACGGCGCGGCAGATGCTGTCGGGAGCGAACTGGGCCGCGGCCATGCCCGTGTAGTGCATGCCGGTGATTGCCAGCGCCATGACCACGGCGCTGGCAAGCTTGGCCAGAATCGCCATTAGCGAATATTTCTTCCGCAACTGGAAAGCGATCCACAGCGCCGCCAGGGATGCGACTATCGCGATGATCACGGACGCAATGAACAGCGGGGGGTGGTACTCTATGGGAGGCGACATTTTCATCGCCGCCATCCCGGTGTAATGCATCGAGCAGATGCCGATTCCCATCAGCGTCGCGCCCGCGGTGACGTTGCTCCTGGTCAGCGCGGGGCGTCTCACGATGAACAGCGCAACCCCCGAAACCAGCATCGCAATGAGCCACGACGATGCGTTGATCCAGACGTCGTAGGCCATCGGCACCGGCAGGCGAAACGCCAGCATGCCGATGAAATGCATGGACCAGATGCCGGTACCCATGGCGAACGCGCCGCCGAGAAGCCAGAGCCAGGATCCCCGTCCCCGCGACGCGCTCACGCGGCCGGCAAGTTCCAGCGCGGTATAGGACGCGAACGCGGCGACCACCAGGGACAGAGCGACGAGCTTGTAATCGTAGACGCCGACCATACTTATCCTCACCGTTGGCCGGAGTTTAGACCAGCCGGAGGTTTTTATCAGCCGCTACCCGGCGCATCCTACGCGAAATGAGCAGGCCGCCGGCGGCGCGGCCAACCGCCGGCCGGTGACGGCGTGATGTCTAAGGGCCGGTATAATCACGCGTTTTCCCGACATGCTGAACATCAAGATGCCGCAGCCGGGGCAGCGTGCATGTACGCCGCCCCTGCTCGGCTCATCCGACTCTCTGGCCATCGCCCGGCTTGCCCGGACGCGGCGTCCGCTCGCCGTTTTCCCCGCGACCGCGGCGGACGCGCAACGCCTGGTCGAGGAGCTGCCGTTCTTCGACAAAGAGTTGAAGGTTCATCTCTTCCCGGATTGGGAGACGCTCCCCTACGACCAGCTCTCGCCGCACCACGATCTCGTTTCCGAGCGGCTTGCAGCGCTCTACCAGCTGATGCAGCGAGCGCTCGACGTGGTGGTGGTACCCGTCACCACGGCGCTCTATCGGCTGCCGCCGGTGGAGTACCTGGCCGCACGCTCGTTCCACTTCCGCCAGGGCGCGCGGCTTGCGCCGGAGGAACTGCTACAGCAGCTCGTGACCGCCGGCTACGCGCACGTTACCCAGGTCGTCGCGCCGGGCGAGTACTGCGTGCGGGGCGGGCTGATCGACATATTCCCCATGGGCAGCGCCTTGCCCTACCGGATCGAGCTCGACGACGACGCCGTGGACAGCATCCGCAGCTTCGACGCCGATACCCAGCGCTCGATCTACAAGGTGAACGAGGTGCGCCTGCTGCCCGCGCGGGAGTTTCCGCTGGACGAAGCGGGACAGAAGCTCTTCCGGCAGAATTTTCGCGACCGCATCGAGGGCGATCCGTCCCGCAGCCGCGTGTACAAGGACGTCAGCAAGGGCGTGCCCGCCGCCGGCATCGAGTATTTCCTGCCGCTCTTTTTCGAGCACACCGCCCTCATTACCGACTACCTGCCGCAGGACACCCTGATCGTCACCCAGGGCGGGCTGCAGCCGGTGGTCGAGCAGTTCTGGAGCGATACGCACTCGCGCTACGCAATGCTGCGCACCGATCGCGAGAATCCGGTGCTGCCCCCGCACGATCTCTTCGTCACAACGGACGAATTCTTCGGAGCCATCAAACCATACGCGCGCATAGAGCTGCGCGCAGTTCAAAGTTCAACGTTCAACGTTCAACGTTCAAGCGCAGAACCCGAAACCTTGAACCCGGAACCTGGAACCTTGAACC
>CAZQJF010000380.1:0-4106 GCA_964593735.1 uncultured Streptomycetaceae bacterium
GGCGGTTTTGCATTTAGCAGCGTGTCGGAACTTCAAGTCCGACAGGCTGCTAGTGCCCAGATTCATCCTGCCGGGCGCGCCAGTCATTCACGAAGCTAGTGCGATGCGGGACTGTTGACGACAGTGACGGGGTGTTGGCATACTTGCCAACATGGTGGTACGGCTGCTTTATCACGAGCGGTTGCTTGACGATTTTTTCACGGATGTCGACGCATTGAGGAAGCCATGAGAACGATGACCATTCTGATCGAACGGAACGAGGTGAGAGCGCGCAATCGCTTCCGGGGCGGGGTGCTTCGAGTCAATCGCACGCGCCGCTATCAGGGTGAAGTACGCAGCTTTGAGTCACCGGCGGCATTGTTCCGCGTCTTCAGCCCCGCGCGCTGGACTCTGATCGAGCGCCTGCAGGAACTCGGTCCCGTAAGCCTTCGAGCCTTGGCGCGATCACTGGAACGCGACGTGAAATCGGTGCATCGGGACGTCAAGGTTCTCGTCGAAGAGGAACTCATCGATCGTGACGAAGCGGGCCGGGTTTACGTCCCATTCGATCGGATTCATGCCGAATTCGAAATGGCCCGCGCGGCGGCCTGAACGGAGTGATGGGAATTTTGCCTGCCGTCGCTTCCGACAAGGCACCGAAAGATAAGCAGACAGGAGCGACCCATGTATCGCCTGGCCGTTACCCGCGATTTCGTAGCCCAGCATTACCTCATCGGCGGCGATTGGGGGGCGGAGAACTTCAAGCACAGCCACGCCTACCGGGTGGAAGTGCTGCTGCGCGGCACGGCGCTCAACCAGCACGGCTACCTCGCGGATATCGTCGAGCTGGAACGCGCGTTGACGGAAATCATCGCACGGTTCCGCGACCATACCCTCAATGACCTCGAGCCTTTCGCCGGTCTCAACCCGAGCCTGGAGCGCTTCGCCAGGCTGCTCTACGAAGAACTGCACGCCAGGCTGGCCACGGAGGATTTGTCGCTGGCCGTGAAGTTGTGGGAAAACGACCGGGATTGGGCGGCCTACGGCCCCGAATAGTAGAACCTGTTATTGAGACCAATGCCACTACCTTAGGCCTATTCTGCTCTTGAACTCCCGACAGGATTAACAGGATGAACGGGATTCCCAAAATCAGGTGCCGGGCAAACCCGGGTTTGGGGGTGTTGATCGCTATTTATCCTGTCCATCCTGTTAATCCTGTCCCCTGGATCGGCTTAAGGTAGTGCCATGGGTTATTGAGACAGGTTTCTGGCCGTGCCCGTACCTTTTGCCGATTTTCTCGAGGCCAAGTTCGCTCTGGACGAGCGCAGTCTCAACGGTGAGGTGCGCGGGGCTTTCCTGGACGCCTTGCACAGCCTGCCGCAGATCCATTGCCTGGACGCGGGTGCGGGAACTTGCGCCACCTTTCGACGCCTGTTGAACAGCGGCTCGACGACACCATTGTTCGTGACGGCATTGGACCGCGATCCCGGGCTGCTGGTCATCGCCCGCCACGCGGCCGAAGGATGGCTGCGTGCCCTGGGTCTCGAGCCGTGTATCGCAGGGGGCGGAATCCTGACCCACGGCAAACGGCATACGGGGATCGGATTTGCCGCTGGTGAACTGAAGGACTACCGGCCGGACCGGCTTTACAACGTCATCACCGCCCACGCTTTCCTGGACATCGTGCCGCTGCCGGAGGCCTTGCGGCTGTTTGCCGCCTGGCTGCAACCCGGCGGCTATCTCTACGCCAGCATCAACTACGACGGCGATACGGCGTTCGTGGAGATGTACGACGACGCGGCCTTCGAGGCCAGGCTGCTGGACCACTACAATCACACCATGGAGCGGCGTCGTGTGGACGGCCAGGTCACGGGCGGAGCTTATTGCGGCAGGCGCCTGTACGGACTGCTGCCGGAATACGGTTTTGAAATAATCGCCCACGGGAGTTCGGATTGGAATATCGCCCCTTGGGAGGGGGAGTACCGCGACGGCGACGCTCTTTGCCTGCAGGCGCTGCTGGAGATGATCCGGGAAGAAGGGGAGAGCTCCTCACTGTTCAACCAGGGTGAACTCGACCGCTGGCGCGAAGACCGGCTGCGGTTATTGCAGCAGCGGCGGCTGGGATTGACGATCCGTCAGTTGGATTTACTGGCCCGGTACAATCCTGGAAAGCCAGTAACAACATGACTCAGGTACATTGAGAGTGAAAACAAAATGACTTCGTAGTCCGCAGCTTCTTTCCCTCACCCTCAATCCCTCTCCCGGAGGGAGAGGGAAGACAAGCCCTTCTCCCCCCGGGAGAAGGGTTGGGATGAGGGAAGAAACGTCATTTGGTTAGGTGCTGTTAGAGACTCTTCCGCTCCTTTCGATACGACAAGTTCTTTGCCCGCACAAACGTACAGTCCTCCGCGCAACAGCGAGGCTTTGCAGATCCTGCCGGCGCCGTCCAGCCATTCCAGCGCGCGTGCCGCCCAACCCGGCATGTCACCCCTGGCGACAAAACGCCAGTAGCCCAATTCGTGAATCCGCAACCCCGCTTCCTGCAGCAGCGCCCGCAGTTCGGCTTCATTGACAAAACGGTCGCTGCTCAGGTGCTTGACCTCATAGCCCAGCCACGGCGCAATGCGGCGGTACCAAAGATAATCGCCGTTGAGGGTGAGGCAGACGAAATATCCGCCCGGCTTCAGCACGCGGCGCACCTCGCCGAGCACGGCGGGCTGGTCCGGCATATGCTCGAAGGCCCCGGTACAGAGCACGACGTCCACTGCCTGGTCCGCAACGGAAACCAGGCGCTCGGCGGGTTCGGCATGCAGATCGATCCGCGCGGCGCACGGATGTGTCCGGCGCACGGCGGCGGCGGCGGCGATCATGTTGGGCGACAAATCCACACCGATCGCCCGGCAGTATTTGTCCGCGAGGGCAAAGAGATGCACACCTGGCCCGCAGCCGATTTCCAGCAGCACTCCACCCGGACCGGTAGGCAGCAGCCTGCGGATCAGTGCCAGGCGGTAATCCAGCAGCAGGTCGGCGCTGCCATGGCTTTCGCGATAGCCGCCGGCAATGCCATCGAAAAAGGCGCGGACGCCCCCGCTGTCCTGCACGGTGCGGGTGCGCAGCGCCATCAGGTTTTCTCCCGCCACCACCGCGGCGCGCCGTACATCAGGTACAGGCTTTCCGCAAAGGACCAGGCCAGCACCAGCGCCATCAGCGCGGCCAGCGGGCGGCTGAAGTCCAGGTAGCCGGGATAGGCGGCGAAGGATGACAGCAGGGTCAGCACCATGAGAACGGAAATCCAGCCGGCCTTCGCGGTGCGGCGTTCCTTCAGTTGCGGCGGCCTGGCGAGTTTCACGAACAATACGAACAGGTAGCGCAGCAGGCCCGGCAACAGTATCCATGGTCCGAAACCTTCCGGCAGGCGGTACAGCAGCAGGCACAGCATGAGCATGAAAAAGGCGTCGCTTTCCTTGTCGAAAAACTCGCCGAATTCTCCGGCGAGCCCGGTGCGCCTGGCGAGCCACCCATCCATGCCGTCCATGACGAACAATATCAATCCCCAGTAGACGATCTGCCCCGGCGTAAGCCACGGCAAAACGACAGTGCCGGCCAGGCGCAGGAAAGAGACGGCGTTGGCGGGACCGAAGCGGCCGCTGGGCGTCCAGCGATGTCGGCAGCAATACAACAGCACGGAAAAAGACAGCGACCCGCACAACGAGATCGACCAGAGCGGCAAGCCGGCCGCCGCCGCCAGCGTGACGGCGGTCATGGCCGCGGCGTGACCTGCGCTCCAGCGCAGCAGCACCGGTTGCAGCGGGGAGTTATCGTTCATGGCGGGTATGAAGACTTGATCGACCACTGTATGGGCTCACATTCAGGGAAATCTGTTCGTTCATCTGGCCAGCGCGCACGGGAACGATTGCATTTCCGCAAGTTCTGGGTGCCGAGTTCGCGGCCTCTCACGTCCGGGTCGAGGCTTCTCCTCTGACTTTCGCGATGACCTGGTAACCCAACATTAGCTTCTACGCAATCACCAGCCAAGGGGCCCCCCCGCGCCTATTGTTGAGATAGGATCTAAACTAAGAGCGCCTAACAAAATGACGCCTCTTCCCTCATCCCAACCCTTCTCCCGG
>CAZQJF010000381.1:0-4097 GCA_964593735.1 uncultured Streptomycetaceae bacterium
CCGAAGCCACCGCGCCGCTCGCGAGCTTGCCGCTGACCAGTATGTTGTCCGGCGAAGTCACGTCCACCATCTGCCTGGTGTCGGTCTCGTACCATTGCCTGGCCTGGGTCGTGACCATGCAGGACACGCGTGCGAAGTTGCCAACGACAAAACGCAAGGCGTCGATGACGTGCCCGTTGGCGATGGTCAGGGGGTTCGCGCCGAGGCTCGCGTCCCGCTGCCAGGCGCGGCTGGAGGGGCGCTCCAGCGCGCCGTCGCGCATGCAGTCGGCGTGACAGGACAGCACCTCGCCCACATAGCCGGCTTCGATCTGCTCCCTCATGTAGAGCAGCGCGGGGCTCACCCGCGATTGCAGGCCGACCGCGGTACGCACGCCCTTCGCGCGCGCCAGCGCCGCCAGCTCTTCCGCTTCGGCAGTGGTCCGGCCGAGCGGCCACTCGGTGTAGACATGCTTGCCGGCCTCGATGGCGGCCCTGGTCGGCTCGTAGTGCAACGGCACCCGCACCACCACGGCCACCGCGTCGATCTCCTTTGATGCCACCATCACGCGGAAATCGGTGAACGCGAGCTTCGCTCCAAAAGCTTTGCGCGCTTCTTCCGCGGTCTCGGGCCGTGTGGTGCAGACCGCGGTCAGCTCGACATCCGGACTCGCCAGCAGCGCCGGGTAGTGCGACTGGGAAGCCCAGGTCGAGCGAACGTTGGCTCCGACGAATCCCAGGCGAATCTTGGTTGCCATGAAGCGTGCTCCTCGAAGCAAGTCCATTTTTGACGGGTGCTACCTGGAGTCTATTGTAGCCTCGGGGTTGGATTCCTCCCTCTTCCTCCGCGCCTTGGGGGTAAAATTCTGTCTTTGCTCTTCCTGGCGGTCGTGGCGTCTGGAACGGAAAACAATGAACAAACGTCTTGTCGGCATACCCGCTTTGTTTGCACTCGCTTGCGGCTTTGCCGCCCACGCCCAGCAGAGCTATCCGAACCGCCCCGTGCGCGTGGTCGTTTTTGTCCCGGCCGGCGGTGGCGCGGACCTGCTCGCGCGCGTCATGGCGCAGAAACTCGGTGAAGTGCTCGGACAGACCGTCGTGGTCGACAACCGCCCCGGGATGGGTGGAGTGGTCGGCTCCAGCGTCGTCGCCAAGGCGGCGCCCGATGGCTACACACTGCTGCAGGGCGGGATTACCACGCACGGCATCGGGCCGCACATCTATTCCAACCTGCCGTACGATCCGCAAAGGGATTTCGCGCCGGTTGTACTGTCCGGGACCTTGCCGGTATTCCTGGTGGCCAACGCGCAGTTGCCGGTGAAGTCGGTGAGCGAGCTGATCGCGCTCGCCAAGGCGAAGCCGGACAGCATCAGCTTCGCTTCGCCCGGAACGGGCAGCGCCCCGCACCTCGTCGGCGAGCTGTTCAAGATCGTGACCGGCATCCCGAGCGTGCACGTGCCGTACAAGGGCAGCGGGACCGCCGCGCCCGATCTCGCGGGCGGGCACGTGCAATTCATGTTCGACGCGATCGCCGGGCATCAGCCGTTTATCCAATCGGGCCGGTCCAAGGCGCTCGCCGTCACCAGCCCCGCGCGCCTGCCCGCGTTTCCCGACATCCCGACCATGAACGAACTCGGTTATCCGCGCGTCGATGGCGCAGTCTGGTACGGGCTGCTGGCGCCGGCCGGCACGCCGAGGCCGATCATCCAGAAGTTGAACGCCGAATCGAGGCGGGTCCTCGCCATGCAGGAAGTGAAGGACCGGCTGACGCGCGCGGGGATCGATGCGGCGGGCGGAACACCGGAAGAATTCGGAAAATTCATTCGCGCCGAGTTCGACAAGTGGGGACCGGTCGTCAAGGCCGCCGGGGTGAAGGCGAACTAAAGACGGCGTCGCAGGTGTTGCCGCAAACCTGGCTGCGCTTCATCGGGCCGCAAGATTGCTCCTTGTCTCTGCGGAAAATATGTCTTTCGCTTCGTGGCGGCGTGGCGGCGTGGCGGCGTGGCGGTTTTGATACTTTCAAGCCTTCCCCGGCGGATGCTTCCCGAACCACTCCGCGATCGCGGCCATGCTCTTCTCGAAGCCGCCCGGAATCGAAAAATTGAGCAAGCCCGCGCGGCTCGCGGTCCGGTTCTGGAAATCGTGAATCCTCCGCCTTGACGGAAAGACTGCCGGTAAACCCGGGGGTTCAGTCTGGTTGGCAGAATCGAGGCAGGCAGCGCATACTCGTTGCGGCTCGCACCGCACCGGCAGAGAATGGCGCGCGCGGTGTGTGAATACGGAGGCATAACCATGTGTGTATCGTTTCGACTCCGCATCGCTCGCGGATTGGCTGGATCACGCGCGGCTGCGGTGTGCTGTGCGCTGCTGATCGCGGCCCTCCCCTCCGCCGCGCCGGCGGTGCCTATCGATGTCGACCTCGTGCTCGATTCTACGGCGTATGGCGGCGGCGGCACGTTCAACGGCATCCTGCGGGAAGGCTCGGGATCGCCGGCGGTGGGCGTGATCCTGCTGCACGGGCGCGGCCAGAATCCAGACGGCAATGTCGTCGGCCCGCTCCGGTTGAGCCTCAACGACCTCGGCTACACGACCCTGTCCATCGCCCTGCCGGTACCCGCAGACTCCAACGGCAACGCCGTCCCGACAGACTTCGAGGACTACGTCGCCGACGTTCAAGGTGCGAACTACGCATTCCCCGAGCTTTACGCGCGGGTGCATGCGGCCGAGGCCGAGCTGCAGTCGCACGGCGTCAACCGCGCCGTCCTGATCGGCTTCAGCCTCGGATCGAGGATGGGCGCGGCTTTCATGGCGCGCGGCGGACCGGGCGTGCTGCCGATACTGGGATACGCGGGCGTCGGCCTCTACGCCAACTCGATCGATCCCCTCGATGGAGGGAGGACGCTGGACGAGATCGCCGTGCCGGTGCTGGACATCTACGGCAGCCTCGATCCGAACGCGGTGAACGGCGCGGCCGAGAAAGCCGCCGCTTACGGCTCGGGACCGGGGTTGTTTTTTACGCAGATCGAGGTGCCGCAGGTGGGCCCGCTCAACGAAAACGACGCTCACCAGTTCGACAACATTGCCCAGCCCGAAGCGCAAGTGAACCAGGCGCAGATGCGAGCCGAGGTCGCGCTCTGGATGCAGCGGGTAGCGGCCATCCCCGAGCCTGCGGTCCCGGCCCTGTTGGCCCTCGGACTGGGTCTGCTCGCCGCGATCAGATTGCGCCGCGCTTGAGGGGTGTTCGCTCATATACTTCGACATATGAGCGAGCAAGTGCAGCCTGCCGCCGCGGCTGGCACCATCGCACTCGGCGATCTCACCGTGAACCGCATGGCCTTCGGCGCGATGCGCGTCGCGGGCCCCGATATCTGGGGCGACCCCAGGGACCGTCCCGCGGCGCGCCGGCTGCTCGTGCGCGCGCACGAGCTGGGGCACAACTTCTTCGACACCGCAGACAGCTACGGCCCGGAGGTGTCCGAGAACATCATCGCCGAGGCGCTGTCCCCGTATCCCCGGGAACTGGTGATCGGGACCAAGGGCGGGCTCGTGCGCCCGAGCCGGCACCGCTGGGACGAGAACGGACGCCCGGAGCACCTGCGCAGCGCCGTGGAGGGCAGCTTGAAGCGCCTGCGGCTCGAGCGCATAGATCTCTACCAGTTGCACGCACCCGATCCGAAAGTGCCGTACGCCGAATCGTTCGGCACGCTCGCGGAGCTGCAGCGCGCCGGCAAGATACGGCACCTCGGCGTCTCCAACGTGACGGTGCAGCAGTTGAACGAGGCGCGCAGTATCGCGGCAGTTGTATCCGTCCAGAACGAATACAACATCGGGCACCGCAACGACGACGACGTGCTCGCGGCATGCGAAAAAGCAGGCATCGCTTTCATCCCGTGGTTCCCGCTCGGCGCGGGCCGTGCGCTGCGCTCGGGGCCGGTGAAGCGCATCGCAGCGAAACTCGGCGCTACCCCCGCGCAGGTGGCGGTCGCCTGGCTGCTCGCGCGTTCACCGGTGATGCTGCCGATCCCGGGCACCAGCTCGATGGCGCATCTGGAGGAGAACGCGGGCGCGGCGGCGATCAGGCTGTCGGCCGAGGATCTCGCTGCGCTCGATAAGACGTGA
>CAZQJF010000382.1:0-1979 GCA_964593735.1 uncultured Streptomycetaceae bacterium
GCTGCGATACGGTGCGACGCACGGCCGTCCCACAGGTCCGGAACTCTTCCTGCTTTCCCGCCGGTGCGCAGGATTTCGTCCACGGCAGCCAGCAGCCGGGACGGATCCTGTCCGACCACCGTGTTGGTGCCCTGCTCCACGGTAATGGGGCGTTCCGTGTTCTCACGCAACGTGACGCAAGGCACGCCCAACGCAGTGGTTTCCTCCTGGACCCCGCCCGAGTCGGTCACAGCGAGCCGCGCCGTTTGCATGAGTCCGAGCATTTCCAGATACCCCATCGGGGGGAGCACGAGCAACGACCGCGTTTCGAGCAGCGGACCGAGTTTGTGCTGCTCGATCTTGGCGCGCGTCCTCGGATGCATGGGAAAAACCACCGGAATCCGGCGGCTGACTTCGGCAATCGCGCCCAGCACCGATCGCAGCGTGACGGCCTCGTCGACGTTCGAAGGGCGGTGCAGCGTCAGCAGGGCGTAGCCTTTCTGCGCCCAGTCCGGCGCGACGCCGTGCCCCGCCAGCGTCTGCGCCGCGGGAACGGCGTTCTTCAGGTTGCTGCGCAGGGTGTCGATCATGACGTTCCCCACGAAGTGTATGCGCGCGTCGGAAATCCCCTCGCGCAGCAGGTTTTCCCGCGCGTGCAGCTCGGTGGTGAACAGCAGATCCGAGATCTGATCGGTCAGCACGCGGTTGATCTCTTCCGGCATGGTGCGGTCGTAACTGCGCAAACCCGCCTCGACGTGGATGACGGGCACGCCCTTCTTCACCGCCACCAGCGCGCACGCCACGGTGGAGTTTACGTCTCCGACCACGAGCACGGCCGCGGGCTGCTCCCGATCGAGCACCGGCTCGAAACGCCGCATGATCTCTGCGGTCTGCACCGCATGGGAGCCGGAACCCACGTCCAGGTTGATATCCGGATCCGGTATTCCCAGCGCCTGGAAGAACTGGCTGTTCATTTCCGCGTCGTAGTGCTGCCCGGTATGCAGGAGTCTCACCGGCAAAGGCGGGGCGGTGCCCTTCATCGCCCGGATGACCGGGGCGATTTTCATGAAGTTCGGGCGCGCGCCCACGACGCAAAGTATGCTGGCGCCAGCGGTGGATGGCATACGGACTGCTCTCTACTCGGTCCGCATCGGCGCGGGCGCAAATTCCTGCTGCAACTCGTCGATCACCTCGCCCACCTCATTGCCGGTGAAGGCGTGCTTCTCGTCCAGGTGTCCCATGAGCAACAGCCGGTCGCACAATACGTTGATCTTCCGCGGAATGCCTCCGGTGTAGCGCTGTATCGCGGCGTACGCGTCCTCGCTGAACGACGGGTCGCCGCGCCAACCGACGGTTTGCAGCCGGTGCACGATATACGCTTCGGTGTCTGCGGCGTCCATCGGACCCAGGTGGCAGGAGGCGATGACCCGCTGTCTCAACTGCTCGAGCTGCGGGCTCTGCAGGGTTTTGCGGAATTCCGGCTGACCCAGTATGAAGCTCTGAAGCAGGGGTTTATCGGCGTAAACGAAGTTCGACAGCATCCGCAGCTCCTCCACCGACGCCATTGGCAGGTTCTGCGCCTCGTCCACTATCAGGAGCGCGCGCTTGCCCTGCCGCTGACAACCCAGCAGGAACTGCTCCATCTTCTTGAGCAGCACCGCCTTGCTCGTCTCCTGCGGAATGCCGAACGCCGCGGCCACCATGCGCACCATGTCGTCGGCCTCCAGCTGCGTGCTGACCACCTGGGCGAGCACCACGTTTTGCGCCTCCAGCTGGCGGGCGAGCGTGCGCGCGAGCATGGTCTTGCCCGCGCCTATCTCTCCCGTGATCACCAGGAATCCTTCCGCCTGATGCACGCCATACACGAGATAGGCCATTGCGCGCCGGTGTCCCCTGCTCGAGAAAAAAAAGCGGGGATCCGGACTCAACTGGAACGGCCTGGCCTGAAAATGATAGTAGGTTTCGTACATGCGGCCTCAAAAGGTCATTCTTACGCCCGC
>CAZQJF010000382.1:2079-4090 GCA_964593735.1 uncultured Streptomycetaceae bacterium
TGGCCACCAGCGTGCGCATGCGGTGGCTGAAGTTGAGGGACCGGGTAGGGCCGAAGTACCGCTTTCCCGTCGTGGCGGTAAGTTCCGTGCGGGGCGTCGGCCGCCACGATGCCCCCACGCTCCAGAACCCCCCCTTGGGAGCCGATCCGACGGTGACGTAATCGTTGTCCTCGTAGCCGACCGTCCCGATCAGGCCCACCGTGGAGGTGATCAGCCGCTGCGCGCTCGCCGTAAGCTGCTGCAGGGAGTTGTCACGATCGCCACCGCCGTAGGTGATCTGCTCCCTGCCGTACGCAACGTTCCAGGTAGTGAGCTTATAGGCGGGACCGCTCGACATGCGCAGGTCCATGCGGTTGCCCGTGCTGTTCGAGAGGCTGGTCGCGCCGGCCGCGTCGGAGCTTACCGAGGTGAAAGTGTAACGGGCCTCTCCTACGGCATCGCTGCCGAAACTGTGACGGATAAAGGGACTGGCGACAACCGTCCTGATAGTCGCGCGGTTGTCCGTGGTATTGACGTTGCTGACGGCCTGGGGACCGAGGACCGAGGTGTTCTGCTGCGCAACGTTGCTGGAGGTATCGAGGAACAGGAACCGGGGCAGGAGCTCGATGCTGCCGACGCTGCCCAGGTTGAGTTGATGCGCTACCTTGGTGGTGCCCTCGTTGACCCGGTGCAGAACCTGGGCGCCGTAAGCGCCGGTCAGCCGCCAGTCGCGCCCGATGAGGTTGACGTTGAATCCCGGCGTCAATATCGTCGCCCACTCGCTGCGCTTCGCCCCATCCGGCGCCAGCGTCAGGTTATCCGTGTACTGTTCTTCGACAGACAGCGTAGGGTCGATCTGCCATTTGACAGCGCACGCGGGCGCCACGATCAGGGCTGATGACAGCGGAAGGACCCGCGCAAGGTTGCGGACGATTTTTCGCTGGGCCTCGCTACTCGCCATAGCCATAGCCATAGCCGCCATAGCCGCCATAGCCCATTCGAGGACCGTCTACCTTGTTGAGCAGAAGGCCGACATTGCGGCACGTCTCGATGCGGGAGAGCGCGTCCTTGAGGGCCGTCTCGGTGGTTTTTCCGGCCTCGACCACCATGACGATCTGCCCCATGTTGCCCGCCAGGACGCTGGCTTCGCTCGCCGCCAGCAGCGGCGGTGAATCGAAGATGATGATGCGGTCGCTGTAACGCTCCGCCATTTCCTGGAGCAAAGCGCGCATCATGTCGCTCCCGAGCATTTCGGTCGCGTGATGGCGGCCCTTGCCGGCCGGCAGGATGTTGAGCTTCTCGATGTTGGTCTTGCACAGGACATCCGCCAGATCGATCCCGCGGTCGTACAGAACGTCCATCAATCCGGCTTCCGCCTTGAAGCCGAGCACTCCCGGCACGGATGGCTTGGCAACGTCGGCGTCCACCAACAACACGGTACGGTCCATCTCCATTGCCATGCTGATCGCGAAATTGACCGCGCAGAATGTCTTGCCCTCGTGCGCCAGGGGGCTCGTCACCATGATGAGATTGGTTGCCACCCCGGGCTCGGCATTGGCCACGTTCGCGAAGATATGCCGCTTCACGCGCCTGAAACTTTCCCCGATCGGGCTGCGCCCGACATCGGGCGTGATCATGTTCATCTTGCGCAACCGGTCCAGATCCAAGTGCAGGGTCTTGGTGGTCGAGCGTACGGGGAGCTCGGGCCTGGCCGGGAATTCCGGCTCCGCGGCGAAATCCCTGGCAAACTGCTGCGGGTTCCTGCCGGTGGTGGTGCGCTCGATCAGACTGAGACCGACATCGTCTGCGTCCGCATCGTCGATGACCGCACCCGGCACTGAAGGCTTGCGCTGCGACTCCAGGCCCGGCCCGAGCAGGTCTGCCATTCTCTCGATGATGCTCACTCGGGCGCTCCTGGCAGCCTGTCGACTTGCCGCTTCGACAGGCTGCTAAATGACTGTCCGGGAACCATGATCTGCCTAGCAGCCTGTCGGACTTGAAGTTCCGACACGCTGCTAAATGCAAAACCGCC
>CAZQJF010000383.1:0-4086 GCA_964593735.1 uncultured Streptomycetaceae bacterium
TCGAGACCAGCTCCCAGTAGCCGGAGGCGCTGAAGCGGTGCGGCATCACGACGCTGCCGCCGTGCACGAGCGGCGCGACCGTCGTCACGATCTGGCCGTTGATGTGGTATAGCGGCATCGCGCACAGCACGCGGTCGTCCCGCGCGAGCCCGTGTGCTGCGCTGGTGTACTCGGCGCCGGCGCAAACGCTCCCTTGTGATAGCAGGCAGCCCTTGGGCTTGCCGGTCGTGCCGGAGGTGTACATCAGCATGGCATCATCGTCTTCGGCGACAGGCGGCAGAGGGTCGGATGACAGATACTCGCCGCCGAAGATGATCTCCGCGTCGGGATCGATGGTAACCACTTTGACCGGCCGTTTGATTTCAGAGAGCGCGGCGCTCAGTGCTGCGCCGTGCTCTCTGCTGGTGAACACCACGCGCGAATCGGAGTGGTCGAGCACGTAGGCGAGCTGCGATGGTTGCGCCAGGAGGTTCAGTGGGGTCACCGTGAATCCCGCGTACATGACGCCGATCAACAGCCGCGCGGTCTGGTAGCCGTTGTGGAGCATCAGCGCGACCTTGTCGCCCTTTTGCAGGCCGCGGCCCAGCAGGTAGCGCGCCAGCTCGATGGAATCCTCCCGCAAGCGTGCGTAGGTCAGCGTTGCGCCGGTCTCTGGGGCGATCAGGTACCGAGCATCCGGCTGCTCGCGCGCGCGAAGGTCTACGTAGTGTCTGATCGTCCGCATGTAAAGAACTTAATGAGCCGCAGATACACGCAGATAAACGCGGATGAGACCAAGCTCAAGAAACAATGGACAGGATCTGCAGGATCTCTGCGGCTTAAATGCCGTGCTTCTTCCGATATGGCCCGAAAATGTCATCGAGTGACGGTTCCCTTGCCGGTATGGTCCGGACAATTCGGGTGATGTTCATGAAATGCCTGTAGTTGAGATTGTCGGAGAAGCTGTTGCCACCCCAGGTGCCGCAGCCCATGGAAAGCGAAAAGGGCAGCCCGTTGTCGAAGCTGCCGCCGGTGGCGAAGGTGTGCGACTGCTTGACGATTACCCGCGCTACCGTCATCTCGCGCGCGAGCCGCTGGATGTTTTCCTCGTTCTCCGTATAGATGCCGCACGAATGCCCGTTGCCCTGGTATTCGTAGATCGCGCGCAGGACGTCGAACGCCTCGTCGAAGCTGGGCGCGCGGTAGACGGCCAGCACCGGGGAAAGTTTCTCGCCCGAGAACGGGTGTTCCCGTCCCGTGCCGATTTCTTCCACCATCAGGCACCGGGCGCTCACCAGCTCGGGGCGTGTCAGGCCCGCCGCCGCGCAGATCTTCTTCACCGATTGCGCCGTTACCGCCGGGGAGAGCATGCCGCCGGGGAAGAGCGCCTTCGCGAGAGATCTCTTTTCCGCCGGCATGAGCAGGGCGCCGCCTTCGTTCCCGAGCGCCGCGATCATGCGGTCGTAAACTTTGTCGTGAATGATGACCGCGTTTTCGGACGAGCAGCTCGTTGAGTTGTCGAATATCTTGGAACGCATGATCTTCGCGGCGGCGTCCGCGCAGTCGGCGGTGTCGTCCACGATCACAGCCACGTTGCCGGTGCCCACGCCAAGCGCGGGCTTGCCGCTGGAATAGCCCGCCCGGACGTTCGACTGGGAGCCGGTTACGACCACGAGGTCGGCCTGCCTCATGAGCTCGGCGGAAAGCTCCTTCGTCACCGGCGCGGGCAGCTGCTGCACGAGTTCCGGTGGGGCGCCTATGCGCTTCAGCTCCGCGTGCACGTACTTGAGGAGCAGGGCGCACGTGCCGTGGCCCTTGGGCGAGGCCGAAAGGATGATGGCGTTGCCGCATTTCAGCGCGTTGATGATGTTGTTGGCAGGCGTCGCCCCCGGGTTGGTCGAAGGCACCACCGCAGCGACTACGCCAGCCGGGCGGGCGATCTCGGTGATGCCCCGGTCGGGGTATTCGGCGATGATCCCGGTGGATCTCGCCTCCTTGAGATCGCGCAGCAATCCCAGCGTCTTGCGATGGTTCTTGGTGATCTTGTCAGCCACCAGACCAAGGCCGGTATCCCTGACGGCCAGCTCGGCGAGCGCCTTGTTGTGCTCCGGATTCATGATGGCCCAGCCGGCCGCCGTGACCGCTTCGTCCAGTTGCTTCTGGGTAAAGCGCTCGTAATCCTTCTGGGCCGCGCGCGCCCGCGCGATGAGGCGGGCGACGATTTCTTGCGCGCTGGTACTCGCGAGGGGTGCTTCGGTCCGGGTCGTCGATCGCATATTTGGATAAGCGTTCCTTCCAGCCTAATCAAGCGGCCGCACTTCCGCAAGCGTAAGGATTCTGTCCCGCGCAGGTGGGACAGAATCCTGGAAAGTGCTAGACTTTAGCGCAGAAAAACAATAGCCATTGATGAAATGGACGAGACGAAACACGCGAAATTTCAGGGGCGGCTGGTCTTCGTCGGATTCGGCTCCATCGGCCAGGGCACCCTGCCGCTGATCCTTCGGCATATCGACATGCCGCCGGAGCGCATTACTATCCTCACCGCGGATGATCGGGGCCGGCAGGAAGCCGAGCGCTACGGTATCAAGTTCATCATCGACCCGCTCCAGCGCGATAACGTCGAGCAGAAACTCGGTCCCATGCTGGGCCGGGGTGATTTCCTGCTCAACCTCTCGGTGGATGTCTCCAGCACGGTGCTGATCGAGTACTGCCTGCAGCGCGGCGTGTTCTACCTCGACACCTGCATCGAGCCGTGGCACGGTATGTACACCGACGGCTCGCTGCCCCTCGCCAAGCGCTCCAACTACGGGCTGCGCGAAGGCGCGCTGGAACTGGGCAGGAAGTATCCCAAAGCGACGACCGTCGTCCTGACTCACGGGGCGAACCCGGGCCTTATCTCGCACTGGGTGAAGCAGGGCATGGTCAACATCGCGCGCGACGTTTCCGGCGAAGTGAAGATCCCGAAGACGCGGGAAGAGTGGGGCAGGCTCGCGATGAACCTCGGCATAAAGGCCATTCATTGTGCCGAGCGCGACACCCAGGTCGCGGAGCCGCGCAAGCAGCGCCTGGAGTTCGTCAACACCTGGTCGGTGGACGGTTTCGTGAGCGAGGGCCGGCAGCCCTCGGAACTCGGTTGGGGCACACACGAGAAGCATTTCCCGCCCGACGGCGGGCGTCACGATTTCGGCTGCGGGTCGGCAATCTACCTCGAGCGGCCGGGCATGTCGGTGAAAGTCCGCTCCTGGACGCCCGACGAGGGTCCCTACCATGGATTCCTGATCACGCACGGCGAGGCGATTTCGATCGCGGACTACCTGACCGTGCGCGAGAACGGAAAGGCCGTTTACCGCCCGACCTGCCATTACGCCTATCACCCCTGTGACGACGCCGTGCTGTCGAACCACGAGATGGCGGGCAGGAACTGGGTCGCCCAACCCAAGTACCGCATCTTGATGGATGAGATCTTCGATGGCGTGGACGAGCTGGGCGCGCTCATCATGGGGCACTCGAAGGGCGCTTACTGGTTCGGTTCGCGGCTCTCGATCCAGGAGGCCAGGAAGCTTGCGCCGTACAACAGCGCGACCAGCCTGCAGGTGGTCGTCGGCGTGCTCGGCGCGATGGTGTGGGCCCTGGAAAATCCCGAACGGGGCATGGTGGAGCCGGACGAGCTCGACTACCGGCGAGTGCTCGATATCGCCGATCCCTATCTGGGAGACATCGTCGGCAAGTATTCCGACTGGACGCCGTTGAAGGATCGCGGCTGGCTGTACCAGGAGGACGTGGACGATACGGATCCGTGGCAGTTCAAGAATTTTCGCGTCGTGTGATCGCCGTTATCTTTGAAGTCATCCCCGCGCCCGGACGCAAGCAGGAATATCTCGATATCGCCGCCAGCCTCAAATCGGAGCTGGAGAGGATGGACGGATTCATCTCGATCGAGCGGTTCGCGAGCCTGACGAACGAAGGCAAGATTCTGTCGCTTTCCATCTGGCGCGATGAAGAGGCGGTCAAGCGCTGGCGAAAGCTCGAAGGGCACCGCGCGGCGCAGGCGAAAGGCAGGGGCGGAATCTTCGCCGACTACCGCTTGCGCGTGGCGAACGTCATTCG
>CAZQJF010000384.1:0-4085 GCA_964593735.1 uncultured Streptomycetaceae bacterium
ACAGATATTCCTGTCCGTAACAGTGTTCCCACCGGTAAGTGGAGGCCCACGCTGCATAGCTCTGCTCGTGCAGCGGATGCGTCGGCGAGCCCAGTCCCAGGACGTACAGCAGCAGCGCTTCGTCGTAGCCTTCCCACCGGTACTCGAGGAAGCCGCTTTCCGGCTTCCAGCCGTGCGTCACCGTTGCACCCCGGTCTTGCGCCCATTGCCAATCGGCGCGGCGATAGAGCGCGTCGCCAAGGCTGCGGATCTCACTCTCGTCGGCTGTACCCGCATCGAAATAGGTGCCCGCCGTCAAGGCGCCGGCCAGCAAGAAAGCGCTATCCACTGTTGACAGTTCGCATTGCGACGCTCGACGGCCGGTCTGCATATCGAGAAAATGATAATAAAAGCCCTGGAATCCGGTCGCGTCGGGCTCGGGGCCTTGCCGGCTGTTCCAGAAGAATCGCAGCGTTGCAAGCGTTCGCTCCACCGCTGCCGCGCGCGGCATGAATCCGCGCTCGACACTCACCGGGTAGCACGCTAATGCAAGACCGGTAGCGGCAATGCTCGCAGGCCAATTCGCCGCGGTCTTGTCGATCACGAGCCCGTTGGCGGGATTCGTTTCGTTCAAAAAATAGCCGAACGTTTCGCGCTGCAGCTTTTCCAGCTCGGCATCGCCGATTGGTTTCCGGGTGTTCATGTTTCGGCCCGATGGCCGAACAGCGCCGGCCCCAGCGTTCGATAGGCGGCCACCATCACCGGCGGCAAGACCAGCCACTGCAACAGCGGGGAAAGACCAATACCGAAAATCACCGGCATGCTCGCCGTATAGCCCCAATTGCCGGCGCGATAGACGTTGTACCATTCGCTCCATGCGGTAAAAGCCAGCGCGCCGATCACGACCACTACGCCGCCTGTCCACGGACGCGATGCCGGCCAGTCCACGCGCCAGAGCGCAATGCCGGCCAGCGCGAACATCGAGAGCGCAATCAGGACGTCGCCCAGGGAGCAATGAAGCAGTGACCATGCGATGCGCAGACCATCGGCTTCCATCCATATCGTATAGAACCTGACATGGCCGATTTCCCACGCCAGATTAAAAACGAAGGCGAGCGCCGACCAGAGACCTGCACGTGCCATAACGCCGGGCGTCGCGGTAACTCGGGCTGGTCTCATGTGCGATTACTCATTCGGATGTCGCGTTATCTGCTTTTGTCCCGGAGTCACGCCTTGAGGGTCGCGCAGACCCGCTGCAACAATGCCCGGACTTCCTTGCCAAGGGCATGCACTTCCGGTTTGTCGACGAGCTGAAACACGGTCTCCGGATCCATAAATGCAACGGTTATGATCCCATCTGTTTCTTCGCGCACGACCACATTGCACGGCAGCAGCAAGCCGATGTCGGGGTCGGCTTCGATCGCGCGGTGGGCGAGCGGGGGGTTGCACGCGCCGAGAATGCGATAGGGTCGCCGCTCGATATTGAGCTTGGCTTTCAGCGTCGCCTTGACGTCAATGTCGGTGAGCACGCCGAAGCCTTCCTTTTTCAGGGCCTCAGTGACTTTCGCGACGGCGGTATCGAACGGTAACTTTAGCTGAGTGCTGAATGCGTACATTGGCTGGCTCCGGTTTACGCAGAATCAAAATTCGCAGTTATTTGGCGGGCATCGACCCCATCGCCTGATCGTGCCGCATCATCTGCTCCATCATCATTTGCATCATGTCCATGCGCTTTTCCATCATTTCGTGGCGCTTCATCATGTCGCCCTCCGTCATGCCGCCTTTCTTGCCGTCCATCATCATGCCGCCGCTCTGGCCGCTGCCCATCATCATCGGGCCGCCCATGCCGCGCATCATCTTCATGTTTTCCTGCATGGTCTGCATGTGCTCCTGCATCAGCTTCTGGCGTTCCTTCGGATCCGTGGTCTAGTGGATCGTGTCCATCTGCGCCTGCATCGCTTTCTATCGCTCGGGAAATGCTGCCGCAGCACCTCCACCGCGGCCAGCGTCTCTAGGGTTGGCACATCCCCGGCGCAGGCCATCACCACATCGGGTTCGCTGCCCTCGTCGTTGCTGGCCCGTTCCCAGATACCCAGTCCCGCGCTGCAGTGTTTGATAGCGGCATCCCTGTCCAGTCACTGCAACTCCGGCTGCTTGCCCGCAACAATGACATCGCCGCTGAGAATGAAAACGCCTATAGGTATAGGTTCATCGAGTTGGAATCGGGAAGGCTATGCATCCGCAAGCTTTTCAAAAGCTGCCTGCGCAGAGAGGGAGATGTGGTCGCGGCCGAGTTGTTTGACGAACTCGGTGCGCGCGAGCCGGTCCATCACCGGGCCTTTCACCTCGGCGAGATGAAGCTGAATGCCGGCTTCGCGCAGCCGGGTCATGAGGTCGGTCAACGTTTCCAGCGCGCTGGCATCGATGAAATTGATCGCGCTGCAGATCAACACGAGGTGCCGCAACTGCGGCCGATCGGCCGCGGCGCAGAGGATGAACTCTTCGACGTGTTTGGTGTTGGCAAAGTAGAGGCTTTCGTCGATGCGCAGCGCGAGGATGTGCGGGAGCGTTTGCACTTCGTGGCGCTGCACGTCGCGGAAGTGCTCGGTGTTTGCGACACGCCCGACCACTGCCATGTGCGGGCGGCTGGTGCGCCAGAGATACAGCGCGATCGTAGAGCCGACGCCGATGAGGATGCCCTTCGCGATCCCGAGCGCGAGCACCGCGGCAAAGGTAAGGAACAGTGCGGCGGCGTCGGCTTTGTCGTAGCGCCAGAACCGGCGCGGCGTCGCGACGTCGATCAATCCGGCGACCGCGACGATGATGACTGCGGCCAGTACGGCCTGCGGTAAATAGTAGAAGAGCGGCATGAGAAACAGCACTGTCATGGCGATCAGCGCCGCGGTGATCAGCGAGGCAAGACCGGTGTTCGCACCGGCGGAGAAATTGACGACCGAGCGGCTGAATCCACCGGCGACGGGATACGCACCGGTCACGCCCGCCGCAAGATTGGCCGCGCCGAGCGCAATGAGTTCCTGGTTGGCATCTATTTTCTGCCGGCGCTTCGCGGCGAGTGCCTTCGCGACGGAGACGCTCTCGAGGAAACCGACGAAGCTGACTGTAAGCGCGAGCGGAATCAGCGTGACGAAATCATGAGCGGAAAACATGGGGAGCGCGAACGTCGGCAATCCTCGCGGGATTTCACCGACGACGTTCACACCGCTGGTTTCCCCGAGGCCGAAAACTGCGACGATCGCGGTGGCGACGATTACCACGAAAAGCGGTCCGCTCTTCGACAGCGACTGCGCCACGATGGGGGGAAGTTTTTCCACCGCGCGAGAACGCGCGGCAGCAGGTGTTGAACCGCGAGTAGCAGTAGCATGCTCGCGACGCCGATCACCAGCGCCGGCACGTTGGTCTGCGGCACGGCATCGGCAAGTTGCGCGAGCAACTCGTGGAGGTGCTCGGTCTGCGGGACTTTCACGCCGAGCAGATGTTTCACCTGGCTCAACGCAATGAGGATCGCTGCGGCGCTACCGAATCCGGAGAGCACCGGATGGCTCAGAAATTTCGTGAGGACGCCCAGACGCACGGCACCCATTGCGATTTGCATCCCGCCGACGACCAACGCGGTGGCGGTCGCGAACGCGAGGTAACGCGCAGACCCGGGCTCCGCTAACTCGGCGACACCAGTGGCTATCAGCAGCGATACCATCGCGACCGGCCCGACCGCCACGAACCGGCTGCTACCGAACACCGCATAGGCCGCGAGCGGCAACAGGCTGGCATACAGCCCGAACTGCGGCGGCAACCCGGCGAGCAGCGCGTAAGCCATGCCCTGCGGGATGAGCAGAGTCGCCACGATCACGCCCGCGAGCGCATCGCCGGGCAAATTCTTGCGCTCGTAATGCACGAGCCAGTCCAGCGCCGGGACCAGGCGCTTCAGCCACGACGCATGCTCACCGCCTTTCGCTGTGAGCTGCGTGCTCAGGCTATGTGCCCGCCGCTTCACCACGCGCTCGTGCCGCCGAGGAGGTTCATTGCGCGCGGACTCCCAGGCCGCAGGCTCACAGCCGCTCGAGCAGGACCAGCACCACGCCGATCAT
>CAZQJF010000385.1:0-4069 GCA_964593735.1 uncultured Streptomycetaceae bacterium
CGACTGCAGGCTCGCGATCAACCGCGCCTCGCGTGCCGCCGCGCCGTCGCGCACGCCGCCCGCAAAAACGCCGCCCTGCTCGCGCCATAGCTGGGTGAACAACGCAAGCAGGTACTGCTGGTGGTTCAGCACGCTGAAATGGCGCACGCGCTCGCCGCAGTCGCGGGAGTAGCGCCCGGTGAATGCGAGGCGGGCGGTGCGCGCTTCTCCCTGCGCGTCGAGCTTCAGCCGCGAGACCCAGTCGCCGCAGGGCGCGGTATCGAGGACGACCTGGTTGACGATCTGAACCTGCGGCAGGGCCGGCTCGACGGCAATGCGCACCGCGCGCGCTTCCGGATCGGGCACGAACTGCAGCCGGATCGCCTTGTAATTCACCAGCAGGGCGTCGGGCGCGGTGTTGTAGGGGCGGGTCGGCTGATCGTCGAAGCGCGCCGGGTCGAATTCGGTGGACGTGAAATGCCTGCGATCGAGCACGAGGTCGCCGCGAATCTCGCGCAAGCCACGGCCGCGCAGATCGCGCAGCAGCAGCCAGAAGTTCTCCAGCGTGAGCTTGGGATCGCCGTAGCCCTTGATCACGAGATCGCCCGCGAGCACGTCCTGGTTGAGCGCCCCGGCCGCATAGGCTTCGGTCGTCCATGCGTAGGCGGGTCCCAGCAGCTCGAGCGCGGCGTAGGTCGTGAGCAGCTTGATGGTGGAGGCCGGATTCATGGCGCGCTCGGCGCCAACGGCAACGAGGGGGCGCTCGGCGCCTGTCTCGTGCACATAGAAGGCGGCCGCGTTCTCGGGAATCCCGGCTTGCGCGAGCGCTTTCGCCACCACGGCGGGCAATCCCGCCGGCTGCGCGGCGGCCTGAAACGACAGCATCAGGGCAAGCGAGGCAACCAGGCATGGCGGAATAAGCGCGCGGCGGGCCGGGGTCACAGGCGATCCAGTATGTCCAGGGTCCGCTCTGCAAGGAACGCAGTCTCGTCCGGCCCGATTACGTATGGTGGCATGAAATAGACGGTGTTGCCGAGCGGCCGCAGCAGCAGTCCGCGTGCCAGCGCCTGTTCGTAGAACCGGCGCGAAAAGTCTTCTTCGCGCGTTTCCACCTCGAACGCCCAGATCATGCCGGTGTTCCGGAAGTCGCGCACGCGCGGGTGGACAGCCAGCCCGGCCGCAGCCGCGCTCACGCGCGCGCTGGTTTCCCGGTTCGCCGCGATGACGCCGTCCGCGTCGAAGATGTCGAGCGTCGCGAGCGCCGCGCGGCACGCCAGCGCGTTGCCGGTGTAGGAGTGCGAATGCAGAAAACCCCGCGTTATTTCGTCGTCGTAAAACGCCTCATAAACGGCATCGCGGGTCATTACCACCGAAAGCGGCAGATACCCGCCCGTCAGTCCCTTGGACAGGCACAGGAAGTCGGGCGTGATGCCGGCCTGCTCGTGCGCGAAGAACGTGCCGGTGCGCCCGAACCCGGTCATGATCTCGTCGGCGATGAGATGCACTTCGTAACGGTCGCATACGGCGCGCGCCCGGCGCAGGTATTCGGCGTCGTACATCGCCATGCCGATTGCGCCCTGGACCAGCGGTTCGACGATGAGCGCAGCGATTTCGTCGTGGCGCGCGGCGAGATGCTGTTCCAGCGCATCGGCGCAGCGCACGGCGTAGTCCCGCGCCGACTCGCCCGGCTCCGCTTTACGCCAGTCCGGAGCGGGCACCTGGCTCGCCGTCATCAGGAGCGGCGCGTAGGTGTCCTTGAAGAGCGCGACGTCCGTCACCGCAAGCGCCCCCAGCGTTTCGCCGTGGTAACTTCCCGCCAGGCTGACGAACCGCCGCTTTCCGTGACGTCCGCGGTTGCGCCAGTAGTGGAAGCTCATCTTGAGCGCGATTTCGACCGCGGATGCCCCGTCGCTGGCGTAGAAGCAGTGGCCCAGCGCGCCTCCCGTGGCCCGCGCAAGGCGCTCGGACAGCTCCACGGCGGGCTCGTGCGTGAAACCCGCAAGCAGCACGTGATCGAGCCGGGCAAGCTGGTCGATGAGCGCGTCGTTGATGCGCGGATTGCAATGCCCGAAGAGATTCACCCACCACGAGCTGATCGCGTCGAGAAAGCGCCGGCCGTCGAAATCGTACAGCCAGCAGCCTTCGGCACGCGCCACCGGAACGAGCGGCAGCCATTCGTGATGCTTCATCTGGGTGCAGGGATGCCAGACCGCGGACAGGCTGCGTTCTAGCAGCAGACCGTTGCGAGTGCTAGTGCGGCCCGGAGCGGGCATTTTTATGACTCCCGTCCGCATGGAGCGGGCCGGCTATGGTCCGTTTGGAATGGCACCCGCTTGCATTCCGTTCGAAAAAGTACTAGAAAATCGGTAGCGATGACTTCGACAACACCCAAAACGTCACCGCAAACGACAATGAGGATAGTCGCCATGTGGTTCGAGCATTACTTCACGCTCGTCCCGCACTGTCCGGTCATCGTCGCCACGAAGCATTCCAACAGCATTTGGCCGCCGTCAACCGCGAGTTTCCGCACGACGTTAGAGGATTATGGGGTGGCATCAATCTTGCTCGTATTCGAGCGGAGTTTAGCATCGTTGCTAAGGGAGTCTTCGTATGCAAATTCTTGAGCGCATCACCGACCAGATTTCGGCCACGGGCTTACCGCTCTTCGGCATCACGCTGGCGGCGGTTCCATGCCCCGACACGCCGTTGATCCTCACGCTGCACTGGCACGCGTTCATCAAGGAGAAGCTCGCGGAGTTGGAGGAGGCCGAGGCCGTGTCGTTCACGCCGGTGCCGAGTTCAGCGCTGCAGTTGAACGACCGCTGGCAGGATCTGGTTGCGGTGGATCGCGCGGCGATGGAAGCAGCCTGGGAACTCGGTGCCTGGGACGTCGCGCGGGCCGAACGGCCGGGCTGTCTCCGCCCGGGCGCTCCTTCCGGTGAGGCGCTGGAATGCCTGCAGGCGTTCGGCGCGTTTCCTTTCGGCGTGAATGGTAACCAGGTGGTCGTGGCCGAGGCCCCGGATGTCGACGAACTGGTGAAGCTCGCGGCCGCGCGCGGCTACCTGTTGTGGCTGTTTCGCCCCGTGAGCGGAGGTATCTGGGGTGAGTACTCGGAAGACGCTACGCTGACCACTGATGGCCGCCGGCCCGCACCCTGCCCGCTCCAGCCGATCCCGCCCACTTGCGATCGTCAACGCCGGACCATCTACCGTTTTGGCGTCCCCGCCGGCGCAGTGGTTCTCGAAAACTGACTTCCCGGCCTGAACTCCCCGGCCCGTTAGTGTGCGCTTACTAACGAAGGTGGGGGATGACGCCTGTACGTAACTTGTTGTCTCCAACCGTCTAATGCGGTACTATTAGCACTCGATAGACTTGAGTGCCAGGTAGCTCCAGCATTTTCTTTCAGGGGCTACTACCCCAGAAGTACTTTCGGCGCTCTTCAAGTACTTTCGGTTTTCTAGACACCTACGGGAGACAAGTTTATGAATATTCGTCCGTTGCACGACCGCGTCATCGTCAAGCGGCTGGAAGAAGAGCGCAAGACCGCTTCCGGCATCGTTATCCCCGATACGGCCGCCGAAAAGCCCGACCAGGGTCAAGTCATGGCGGTGGGCAAGGGCAAGATACTCGAGGATGGGAAAGTGCGTCCGCTCGACATCAAAGTCGGCGACAAGATTCTGTTCGGCAAGTACTCCGGGCAGACCGTCAAGGTTAAAGGGGATGAACTGCTCGTGATGCGCGAAGAAGACATCATGGGCGTCATCGAAGGCAAATAGCTGGTTCGCTAACCCGGAGAATTACGATATGGCAGCGAAAGACGTGAAATTTCATGACAGTGCCCGCAACCGGATCGTCGCGGGCGTGAACATTCTGGCGGACGCGGTGAAGGTGACCCTGGGTCCGAAAGGACGCAACGTGGTGCTCGAGCGTTCGTTTGGCGCGCCCACCGTCACCAAGGACGGGGTATCGGTCGCCAAGGAAATCGAGTTGAAGGACCGGTTCGAGAACATGGGCGCGCAGATGCTGAAGGAAGTCGCCTCCAAGACCTCGGACGTGGCCGGCGACGGAACGACCACCGCGACGGTGCTG
>CAZQJF010000386.1:0-4064 GCA_964593735.1 uncultured Streptomycetaceae bacterium
GTAGAGACCTATGCCCCCCGGGAGAAGGGTTGGGATGAGGGAAGAGGCCTCATTTTGTCAGGGCTCTAAGGTAGTGCCATTCGTATCTGAGACGCTTCATCTGAGACGTTCCACCTGAGACACCTCATCTGGGACGCCTCATCGGGACGACTGGGACGCCCCATCCGGCCACGGCCTATCCGCGCCGCGACGCCCTCAGCCACAGCACCAGGCCGGCGACGGTAATCACGATATTGAGCGCGAAGTAGGCGCGCAGCCCGAATGCGGGACCGACCAGGCCCGCAACGAACGGCGCCAGGCCCATCGCGAGAAACTGGAACGACGAAGCGTAGGCCATCGCGCGCGCATCCATGCCCTTCGGCGCGTGGATGCGGATCAACTGCAGGATCGCCGGCTGCATCGCTGTTCCGCACACCCCGAACGCCACGCGCGCGAGCACGAGCTGCAGCGGAGTTTCGAGCAGCAGCAGCGGGAGATGCGTCACGATCGAGCCGGCGACCGCAAAAGTCAGCACGCGCGACGGCCCGAACCGGTCGAGCGCGCGGCCCCAGAACGGCAGCGCGATTACGCTCGCGACCCCCAGGCCCACTGCCGTTGCGCCCACCCAGTACGCGTCAGCGCCTCCCGGGTGAGCTTCGAGCAGCTGCAGCATGTAGATGGAGATGACGGGCACGCTGCCGTGCCACAACATGGCGAACACCAGCGAGAGCAGGTACAGCGGCGCGATGCGCGGCAGCACCACCAGCTGGCGCAGACTGCCGATCCACTGCGGGCGCCAGCGGCCGGGCGCGAGCTGCTTCACTTCGTGCACGAACAGCAACACCAGCGTACCGCCGACAAACATCAACGCACCGCTCACCCAGAACAGCCGGTGCGGCTGGCCGATCAGCACCGCCAGCATCGCCCCCACCGCCGGTCCCATCGTATGACCCACCAGCGCCCCGGTCTGCGCGAGCGACAGCGCGCGGCCGATACGGCCCGGCGGCGTGTTCGCCACCAGCAGCGCCATGCCCGCCGGGACGAAACCATTGAAAAACCCGATCAGCACGAACAGGCCCGCGAACCAGAGCGGCGTCGCGGCGAACGGCACCAGCGCCATGAAAAAGCCCATGCCCAGCGTCGCGCGCAGCACCATGATCTTGCGGCCGTAGTGATCGGCGATGCCGCCCCAGATCGGATTGACCACGAAGCCGACCATGTAGAACGCCAGCATCATGTGGCCGATCCAGGTTTCAAGGTTCTCCTGCACCCCGAGATTGCGCACGATCAGCGGCAGGAACGGAAACGAGACCGAGAAGCCGATCGCGCCCAGGAGATTGGCGAGCGGCAGCACGCGCAGATTGCCGCGCCAGTACGGAAACTGCCGCGACTCGTCGGCGTCGGACGCTGCAACAGGAGGCGGAGCGGGAACTGGGGTAACCACCTCCCGGATGATAGCTGCTTACGAGATTGCTTGAGGCGCCTCGGGTGTAGCGTTGTTGGAAAGTGGGACCAGCGACGCCGTACCTGAGACCCATGCCACTACCTTCAGGCCTATCTGCTTTGAACTTCAGACAGGATTAACAGGATGAACGGGATTCTCAAAATCAGTTGCCGGGAAAACCCGTGTTTGTGGGTTTTGATCGCTATTTATCCTGTCCATCCTGTTAATCCTGTTAATCCTGTCTCCCCTGGATCGGCTTAAGGTAGTGCCATTGCTGTCTGAGACGCCCTGCCCGAAATGGTCACTTCCCGTGACGAGTGAGAAACCGGTCGAGCTGATCCGCGAAACGCTTGCGATCGGTGAGATCGAGCGGCGCCGGTCCGCCGGTCTGCACACCGCCGCCGCGCAGCCCGTCCAGGAAATTGCGCAGCGCCAGGCGCTCCTGGATGTTCTCGGTGGTGTAAAACTCGCCGCGCGGGTTGAGCGCGAGGCCGCCGCGCTCGATGACTTCCGCGGCCATCGGAATATCGGCGGTGATCACCAGGTCGCCCGGATCGAGACGCCGGACGATCTCCTGGTCCGCCACGTCGAGCCCGCGCGCCACCTGGACCATCCGGATGAAGCGCGAGGGCGGCGTGCGCAGCGGCTTGTTCGCGAACAGCGTCATCGGAATCTCCGACCGCTCCGCCGCTCGGAACAGGATCTCCTTGATCACTCCCGGGCAGGCATCGGCGTCGACCCAGATGTGCATGCGCTGGATGGTAACCGGCCGCGCCGGCCGCCTACTTCACCGCGCCGGCTGCGCCCATGAAGGTCATCACACGCTTGAGGCGCCCGTAGTCGCGTTCCATCTCCTTGCGCGTCTCGGCGGCGTTCAAGTAATTGAGGTCCCACTGCCGCTTCTCGGCCATCGCGCGCATTTCCGCGCTCTCCGCCACCCGTCGCATGACGCTCTCCCAGTACGCGACCTGCTCGGGAGTCAGGTTCTTCGCCGCGATGATGGCCCGCCACGAGCCGGTTATCACGTCCTTGTACCCGACCTCTATCCACGTGGGCACCGACGCGAGCCTGCCGCCCAGGCGCTTGGGCGAGCCCACGGCCAGCGCGCGCAGCTTCCCGCCCTCGATCAGCGGCAGCGCCTGGCCCGGCGCCGCCACGCCCACCTCCACGTGGCCGCCGGCGACGTTCAACGAAGTCTTGGCGCCCGAAATCGTAACGATCTTCGCGCGCTTGATGTCCGCGTTCGCGGCCAGGAATATCGTGCCGATCGCCATGCGCTGAGGCAGGTTGCCGCCGGCGAGCGATATCGAATCGGGCCGCTGCGTGATCGTCTCTATCAGGTCCTTGGGGGTCTTGAACGGCGACTCCGCAGACACCACGAACATGTAGTACTCCGACATCATCATCGCGATCGGCGTGAAATCGGAATAGGTGATCGGCAGCACGCCCGAGATGTGATTGGTGAGGAGCACCGGCGAGGTCAGGACGAGCACGTGCGGGTCGCCGGCCTTCTGGTGGAGGTAGTTGTACGCCACCGCGTGCTCGCCGCCCGCCTTGTTGACCACCGACGTGCTCACCGGCACGGCTTTCAGCTCGCGCGCCAGCGTCTCCACCGCCCGCGTGAAGGTGTCCATCGCGCCGCCGGCGCCGGCCGGGACGATAAATTCGACGTGGCGCTGCGGCGTCCACGCCTGCGCTGCCGCCGCCTGCGAAAGCGCGGTTCCCGCGGCGACGCACAGGGCGGGCAACCATCTCGGAAGTGTCCGGTTTCTCATCGCTTGATCTCCTCGTGTGACGGCAAGTCTGCCGGTTGTGAATATCTATCGAACCGCGTTCCGCTATGCACCCTTCGCGGAAATGACCGGCAGCAACAGCGACATCCAGTCTCCCCCGGTCTACAGCGTGTTGCGGGCTGCGGCATTGTAGTCGACCTGGAACTGCCGGTACGGCTCGGATCACGCATCACCATTGACGCCGTCGATGCTGTTACCGGCGGGAAACAAAAGGATTCCCGCGAATATAGAAGCGCAACAGACGCTTCGCCCAATGCCCCGCATAGTCGACCCCGATGCGCGGGCGCTTGACGATCGAGATGTCCGCGGCCGCCCCGTCGCCTGCGATATGGAAATCGGCACTCAGCAGGTCGTGCCCGTGGAGCCGCTGGTCTATGCCCATGGCCCGGCACAGCAAGCCCGGGCCCCGCGTGCGGCCCTCCAGGTTCTTCACCGGCTCGACGCCCCGGAGCAGCACCGCCGACGCCCGGCCCTCCGCCTGCGTCACCACGTTCATGCAGTAGTACATGCCGTAGATCAGGTACACATAAGCGTGCCCCGGCGGACCGAACATCACTTTGGTGCGCGGCGTAAGGCCCCGCGCGGAGTGCGCGGCGAGATCGTGGGGGCCCAGGTACGCTTCCACCTCCACGATGCGGCCGACGCGCGTTATGCCGTCGGCGCGGTGCACCAGGAGTTTTCCGAGCAGATCGCGGGCGACGGCCACCGTGTCGCGATCGTAGAACGCGCGGGGGAGCTTACGGAGTTTGGTCAAAGGCTGCGCTCGGGAGGTTATTTCCATGGAAGAGCTCTTAGAGCGCCTAACAAAATGACGCCTCTTCCCTCATCCCAACCCTTCTCCCGGGGGG
>CAZQJF010000387.1:0-4052 GCA_964593735.1 uncultured Streptomycetaceae bacterium
GGGGCTGGGGGTGAGGGGAACCGCCTTGTTCAACTCCTTCAGCGCTGCTTCCACCGCGGGATGCATCCGCCCGTAAATCTCGTCGATCTCCGGATTGTTGGCGATGGATTTGAGCGTGACATGCGGCACCGTCTGGTAAATAAATCCGGCCTTCACGCCCTCGTGCGGGTACTTGAGTTCGTAGTAGTCGTAGCTTGCCGTCATTAACCGCTGCTTCGCGAGGGTGACCGCCACGCGTGACGTGTCGCACGTGATCCAGCGGCGGCCCCATTTTTCGGCGACAAAAGCTGTGGTGCCAGAACCGCAAGTTGGGTCGAGCACGAGGTCACCAGGGTCGGTGCTCATCACGAGGCAACGCTCAACAATACTGGCATTTGTCTGAACAACATAGGTCTTCTTGTCGCCGAAACCCGATGTAACAGTATCAGTCCACAGATTCGTAATCGGGAAAACGGGGAAATCCTCGATGTAGCGGATATAAGAAAGCGTATTTCCAATTAGAGCTAGCCGATTGGCTCGCTTGAGTAACTCAATACCGCGCTCACCCGTTTTCCAATACTGATTCGCCGGCCTAACAGTCCGGCCAAAAATCTCTACTGGAAAGTCCCCCGGCGGTCTCTGGCTCGTCATTGGAGAAAAACGAAACAGTCGCGCGCCCACTGGCGCTGTTTGCATAGCCGCAAGCGGATCATCAACTCGTTCGCGACGCCCACTCGAATGCTCAATAGAAGAATATTGTGCGGCTCCAAGCCCGCCTGCACTCTTCGTTTGGTAGGGTGCCCTATACTTGAGTTTGGGCACATCCTTGCTGTACCACACGACATAATCTGAAACGCCTGGAAGGAGTTCGCTACTTGCGCCACTTGTCTTCGCAACAGTGATCACGCTTACGAAGTTCACAGCGCCAAAAACCTCATCCATCACCTCTCTTACATGATGCAGATTCTCATCAGAAATCTGCACAAACACGCTACCCGACTCGTGCAACAATTCCCTTGCAAGGAGCAATCGGTCGCGCAAATACGTGAGATACGAATGGATCCCCAGCTCCCACGTATCCCGGAATGCCTTGATCATTTCCGGTTCCTGCGTGAGATCCGAATCAGCGCGATCTTTCACATCTCTCTTGTTCACGAACGGCTGGAAGTTGGAGCCGTATCGAATACCGTAAGGCGGGTCGATATAGATCATCTGCACCTGCCCGGCCATGCTCTCCTTCTGGAGCAGCGAGTTCATCACCAGCAATGAATCGCCGGCGATCAGCCGGTTGGCCCAGCCGCGTTCGTGCCGGTAAAAGTCGATGGCGTCCCGCAGCGGCAGGTTCTCGAACGGCGCAGCGAACAGGTCGGGTTGCTTCCATCTGTCCTGCTCTTTGCCTTGCGCGTCCTTCATGCGCTTGCGCACCGCCGCGAGGATGCTCGCCGGGTCTATGCGCTCGTGGACGTAGAGCGAGACGGTGTCCACGGCAAAGCTCGTGCGCTCCGCCTTGCCGGTCCAGTTGAGGTAGGGCTCGCCGAGGCGCTTCAGCTCCTGCAGCGTTGCGCGCATGCGTTTCTCATCGCCGCTCGCGAGTGCTTCGTCGATGAGCTTTTCTATTTGCGCGCGCCCGACATCGAACTGCAGCGCCGGGTCGAGGTGCGGGTCGTAAGACCAGGTGGTCTTCGGCTGATCGGGATCGGACTCCGGATTGACGAGCCCGACTTGCGGGTTGTTCTTGCGCTTGTCCTGGTGGCGATAACTGATCACCTGAGGATCGCCTGCCTTGCCCCTGGCGGCCGGCTTTGCCTTGCCTTTGCCCTTTGTGGTCGGCGCGGCACCCTCCGGTTTTTCCTGCCCCTGAAGAGAAAAGTCCTCGTCCCCGATCTCCGCGCGCTGAGCCGCTCCGCGCTGCTTTTTCCCTTTCATGTTCTCCCCCTCGAGCAGCCGAGAATGATACGGTTACCGGTGACCTGTGGCCAGTCACGGCCATGGGTTGCGGATTTTGATTTTGGGCCCCCTTGAGAACTGCCGAGCAGCGCAGGGTAGTGAAAATCAGGGACAGACCCAAACATCAGGTCAGTCCCCGATTTTCACCGGCGAACCGGGCCCCGCGGGGACCGTACAACTTTTCTGGACCACCCCGGCGGGCTCCGCGCGCCACCCCTCCTCATCGGAGGAGGGGATTTTCCCGGTACGCGCTCGGGCAGGGAAGGCGGGCGCCTTGGCCGCCTCCTGCCCGGATGTTCCCACCGAACATCAAACTAGCTTATCGTGCGGTCATGGCCCAACCCGGGATCCGCTTCGTCAGCCAGATCACGCGCAATACCGTGGCGCTGGTTCTCGCCGGGGGGCGCGGCACGCGGCTCGGACAGCTCACGGACTGGCGCGCCAAGCCCGCCGTGCCGTTCGGCGGCAAGTTCCGCATCATCGATTTCACGCTCTCGAACTGCGTCAATTCCGGCATCCGGCGCATCGGCATCTGCACGCAATACAAGGCGCAAAGCCTGATCCGGCACGTGCAGCGCGGCTGGAGCTTTCTCGACGGGCGCTTCGACGAATTCGTCGAGCTGCTGCCGGCGCAGCAGCGCATGACTTTCGATTGGTACCGCGGCACCGCCGACGCGGTGTACCAGAATCTGGACATCCTGCGCCGCCACGATCCCGAGTACGTGCTGATCCTGGCGGGCGATCATGTATACAAGATGGATTACGGCAAGATGCTCGCGGAGCACGTTTCGCGCAAGGCCGATATATCCATCGCCTGCATCGAGGTGCCGGTCGCCGATGCGAGCAGCCTGGGCGTGGTGCAGGTGGATGCCGACGGCCTCGTCACCGGCTTTCAGGAGAAGCCGGCGCACCCGACGCCGCTCCCGGGGCGGGCGGATACCACGTACGCGAGCATGGGCATATACGCGTTCAAGGCGGCATTTCTCTACGACGTGCTGGAGCGCAATGCCGCGGACGGCGAGTCGAGCCACGATTTCGGCAAGGACATCATCCCGGGGCTGGTGGCGCGAGGCGCGGCCGTCTGGTCCCACCGGTTTTCCGATAGCTGCGTCAACATTGTCGAAGGCGTGCCGTACTGGCGCGACGTCGGCACGATAGACGCTTATTGGGAAGCCAACATCGCCCTCACCAAGGTCGTGCCGGACCTCAACCTCTACGATCATGACTGGCCGATCTGGACCTACCAGGAGCAATTGCCGCCGGCCAAGTTCGTGTTCGACGATGAGACCCGGCGCGGTGTGGCGGTGGACTCTCTGGTCTCGGGCGGGGACGTCATCAGCGGCTCGTCGGTGAAACGCTCGGTGCTGTTCTCCAATGTGCACGCGCGCGAGCAGTCCAGCATCGAGGACTCGGTGGTCCTGCCGGACGTCGACGTCGGCCGTGGCGTCATCCTCTGGCGCACGGTCGTGGACCGCTATTGCCGGCTTCCGGAAGGCCTGGTCGTCGGCTTCGACGCGGCCGAAGACGGCAAGCGCTTCCACGTGACGGACAAGGGTGTGACGTTGATCACACCCGAGATGCTCGACCAGCACATACACCACCCGCGTTAGCTCGGGGAACGCGGCCGGCGGGCATCCGGCCCGGCGCCCTCGTCCTGTTGCGCGCCGGCTCCCGTCATGCAGCGGTTGATTGACGGCTATAATGCCGCTGTGACCCTGGCAATCCCGTTAGTCGTCCCTGACCTGCCGCGCATGCACCCTGACTGCCCGCTGAACAGGCGGCGCTGCGCGGGGCCGGTTGCGGAGTTTCGCCGCACGCGCCTTGCGAGCCGGACCGGTGTTGCCGCGTTCGACGAGAAATAGGCGGGAGCGGCGATGCGTCTGCGCGTGCTCGGCTGCTCGGGGGGTATTGGCGGACAGCAAAATCGAACGACTTCGTTCCTGGTCGACCAGGACATACTGATAGACGCGGGGACCGGCGTCGGTGATCTCTCGCTCGCCGAGTTGACGCTGATCGACCATATCTTCGTCACCCATTCCCATCTCGACCACGTCAATTCGATTGCGTTCTTCGTGGACTCCGTCGGCTCGCTGCGGCCCAAGCCGGTCACGGTGTACGCGACGGGC
>CAZQJF010000388.1:0-4046 GCA_964593735.1 uncultured Streptomycetaceae bacterium
GGCGGTTTTGCATTTAGCAGCCTGTCGGAGCGGAAAGTCCGACAGGCTGCTAGTAGTACACCGACCGACCGGCGCCACCCGTCGCCACGACCAACTCGCCGTTGATGGCCCAGGACCTGTCCGAAGCCAGGAACGCGGCGACATAGGCAACTTCCGTGGCATCCACCATGCGGCAGATGGCGTTACCCCGCGGTGAATCGGGCGCGTAGTTGCGCTTCTCGACCTCCTCGGGTGAGATGTTCAGCTCTTTGGCCTGCCTGGCGAGCAGGCTGGGCGTGCGCTCCGTACGGGTCGTGCCCGGATGTATGCAGTTCACGGTAATGCCGAAACGGCCCAGCTGGACGGCCAGCGTCTTGGTCATATGCACGAGCGAGGCGTTGCGGGCCCCGCCGCTCAGATTGCCGGCGTTGCGCGCATTGGTTCCGCTGACGTTGATGATCCGTCCCCACTTCTGCTGCTTCAGAAAGGGGATCGCGGCACGGGCGCAGCGCAGCGCTCCCACGAACTTCGTATTGAAGTCCTGCAACAGATCTGCGTCGACGACAGTATCGATGGGCCCGATGGCACTGGTGGATCCCCCCGGCGAGGAGCCGCTGTTGACGAGGATGTGCAGCCCGCCCAACTTCGCGGCGGCCTCGGCCACCATGCTGTCCACCTGCTCCCTGCTGGTGACATCGGCTGCCAGAGCAATGACCCGCCCCTTGGTTTCGGCGCTCAGTTCTTTCGCCGCGGCCTCGAGCCGTTCCTTGTTTCTCGAGATGATCGCGACATCCACGCCCTCGCGCGCCAGCTCCCGCGCGATGGCTTTCCCGATCCCGAGGCTGCCCCCGGTTACGATCGCATGCCTGCCTTTCAGTCCAAGATCCATTGATTTCCCCTTAGATTGCCTTCAAGAAAGCGATTATCCACGTATTTGTCGCCCGGTTGTGGGCCATCGCTGCTCGTGCATCTGGCTCGATCGAGCGGCAGCTCCTTCAGGAATCGTGCGAGAAGATCGCCCGCGCATGCGCGGCTGCATGATCGGCTGAGTCAACCTGCTCAAACGAGCGGCGCCGGCCAGCTATCGGCTTGACCCGGTATTCTTGGCCAGCGTACCATCATGTTCGAATTTCCGATTGGTAGCATACCCCGTGCGCAAGAATCTTCTTCGCGTCGCAATCGCGCTCGCGCTGTCGTTCGCGCTTTCGTTAGGGTTGGCGGAGATCGCGCTTCGGATTGCCGCGCCGGATCTCGTTCGGTCGGAAATCCCTTTGTTGTTCATGACCCACACGCTATTCCGTGACGACATGGGTGCGATACGCTTCGCACCACACCAGATGGTGCGAAGCGCAATGATATACGGCCACGAACTCGAGACCGACACGCGCTTCCAGACCAACGACATGGGCTTTGTCGATTACCGCGACTACCTGCCGCCTGCGACGACGGGGGCCCGCTACGTCTTCGTTGGAGACTCTTACGCGGCGGGCATCGAGGGCGAGCGACCGTGGATTCCCGCGCTCCGGGATCGCCTCGGGATCCAGGCCTACGCGCTCGGCATGGGTGGAACTGGTGTGCTGGGATTCGAGCGGATGTTGCAGAGCATCTCACGACAACTCTCCTTCACCGACGTGGTCTTCGTTGCGATTACCGACGATTTCTACCGCCCGCTATGGCGACCGCTCGTCCGCGGTAACGGGGTCTGGCTATGTCCGGACAACATGTCGGATCAGGCTTGCGAGGAGCGGTGGTCGCCAGTTGTGCATCTGATGCGATACGACAGCACGACTGCCGAGCTCATTCGGCAAGCTCGCGAGATCCGTGCAGAGCTAGTACGCAAGCAGGGGCCTGTGCGAACCTGGCTCCGGAGTTCCAGTCTGTTGCAGCTCGCGCGTATCGTCGTTGGGGGCCAGATTCGGCGGGCCGGCCGCCGCGCCGCCCTCGACGAATCACTCGAGGCGCTGGCACGCATCCGCCGTGCATATCCCGCGGGACGCATCCGCTTCGTGCACGTTCCGGATAGACACGAGACCGCGCGCGGCAAATACGACATCGATCTGGCGCCGCTGCTGGCAGGCACAGGCATCGATTACCTGCCGGTGCTCGGCACTTGCCCCTGGTCGCTGCAGCGTTACTTGCCCAACGACAACCACCCGAATTCGGCGGGCTACGAGGCGCTGGCCCGGTGCGTCGCGGGCATGCTCGGATTGGAGCGCTCGAGTACGGATCGATGATGGCGGAGCGTTTCTACCTCGGGTACCGACCTCCCCCGCAGCTATCGAGAGGCGCGCTGTAGTAGCTCACTCAGCCAGGGCGCGAGCCTTCGGCGGCGCGGAACCCAAGCCGAGGCCGCACTGGAATCGGCGCGCAATTTGAGTGAGCAGGAGCATGACGATGCGCCGATTCACCTGCGAGGCATAGCCCATGAGCGACGGCGTCGGGCACCGCTCGCAGACCAGCCCTTTCTTTTCACTGGTGCGGCCGGCGAACTGATCGCGCACGCTGCGAAAATTTGCGTTGTTGACAATCGACATGTAGGAATCGCCCTTGTCATAGCTCAGGCGTCCGAAATCGTCCTTTTTCGCGAACACCGTGCAGCAGGGAGCTACCGACCCGTCCCAGTTGACGGCGGTGGAGATGTAGTGCCAATCGCAGCGTTTGCGAACCTTGGCGCCCTGCCCGACGTAATCCGTATGTGTCGCGTCGTACCGATTGTAGGCCGGATCATCGGTGGTCCATTCCTTTACCAGGGCAACGTCCCCGGGCGAGAGCGCAAACCGATCCTCATCCAGATAGGGTGCCAGGAAGGTGAGCCGGTCGACGCCTATTTCGCGGGCCAATTGCTCGGCTCTCTCACGCTCATGCTGATTGAACCGGAACACCAGGAACTGCCAGGTGACGGCCGGTCGGCGCAGGCCCAAGCTGTTTCGAATCTCGATGATCCTGCGCATGTTGCCGAACGCCAGATCGAACTTGCCGCCGCGACGATAGGTCCCGTAGGTCTCCTGACTGGTGCCATCGATGGAGCAGACGATGTTGCTCAGGCCACTGGTGACGATGCGGCGAATGCGCTTTTCCGATAGCTTCAGGCTGAGGTTAGAGCTGACGTTGGTGGTGATGTGCCTGTCATGCGCGAGCGCGACGAGATCCGTGAGCTGCGGGCTGAGAAGCGGCTCGCCCCAATTGAAGAAGTCAATGAAGAACAGGTAATCCCCGATCTCCTGCAGGAGATGCTCGAAGACGTGCAGGTTCACGTGACCCCGCTCGCGGTCCTGCACCTGGTACCCGGTAGGGCAGAGCGGACAGCGGAGCTGACAGATGTTGGTCGGGTCGATCGTCAGCTTCAGCGGCCGCGCGCGCACTTCGCCGGCTCTCGTCAACATCTCGTAGTTGGCCCGGGCCCAGTTGCCGTACGCCTTCCATGGCTTGAACGGCGGCGAGATGGCCGAGATCTCCCGGTAACTCGTTGCGAACCGGCGCGCCAGACTTTGAATGGACATCTCGGATCGCCCGCGAAGATTTGGATCAGAAGGATAGGCAATTCACCTCTGACAGTATGTCCGGCCTTGGCAGCCGCAGTCAATCGGGGAAATCCGCGCTGAGAACCCTGGAGAGCGTCTCGCGTCTTCGCTCGTTGACCCCGAACCGTAGCGCGCACGGGCGGATTCTGGCATCGTTCGGCCCTCGCCACGGCCAGGAGTTTTTACACATGCAAGGGATGCCGCTCAGGTTCCAACGACTTTGGAGCAGCCTGGGGATCGGATTCGTGCTGCTGGTCATCTATCTTTCGCTGACGCCCACACCACCCGACTTCGGCTTATCGGGAGGCTTGGACTCCGGACATGTAATAGCCTATTTCTGGCTGATGTTCTGGTTCGCGCAGATCCATCGCGCCAATGGGCGGCGCCTCGCCCTCGGGGCGGCATTTTGCCTGCTCGGCGTCGCCCTCGAAGTCCTCCAGGGAATGACCGACTACCGCACATTCGAGTATGCGGACATGGCGCACAATTTCGCCGGTGTCGCGCTCGGTTTGGTGCTATCACAGACGCCGCTGCAGGACGGCTTGC
>CAZQJF010000389.1:0-4045 GCA_964593735.1 uncultured Streptomycetaceae bacterium
CGGTGGCGTGGCTGGTGATAAGCGTCGAGGTGCCGATCAGCAGGTAGTGCGGGTCGCCCGCATGCTGTCGGACGTAGGCGAAGGCAATCTGGTTGCCGCCGCCGGGCTTGTGGACGACGCTCACCGTCTTATCGACGAGCTTCTCGGCGATCATCGTGCGCTCGATCGCGCGTGCGAGCTTGTCGACGGTCCCCCCGGGGGCGACCGACACGACGATTTCCACGTTCTTCTGCGGCGCCCAGCCCTGGGCCTGCACGGCACCGGGAAAGAGCGTCGTAAGCGCTGCAACCAGCCCGAGCGCCGCCCCAAAGACAAATCCTACGGTTTTTTTCATGATCATCCTCCGTTACGTTGACGTGCCTGCCCTTAGAATATATCGCCCCTCTCGTACTGCGCCGGCCAGGGAATTTTCGCCTTCAACGACTTCGCCGCGTGCAGCGGCCAGTACGGATCGTTCAGGAACGCGCGTGCCATGACGACGAGATCGGCCTGCCCGCTGGCGACGATCTGCTCGGCCATATCGGCACTGGAAATCAAACCCACAGCCCCCGTCGCCATCCCCGAGCGGCTGCGGACCGCCGCCGCGAACGGAACCTGGTAGCCCGGATACAGGTTGACCTTCTGGCGCGAATCGACCCCGCCGCTCGAGCAATCGATGAGATCCACCTTGCCGCCGGTTTTCAGCAGTTGCGCGAGCTTGATGCTTGCTTCCAGATCCCAGCCGCCCTCCATCCAGTCGGTGCAGGAAACGCGCACGAACAGCGGCTTGTCATCCGGCCATTCGGAGCGCACTGCGTCCACGACTTCCAACAGGAACCGGGCGCGATTGTCGAAGCTGCCGCCGTAACGGTCGCTGCGGCGGTTCGTTATCGGCGACAAGAACGAGGAAATGAGGTAGCCGTGCGCGCCGTGGAGTTCGATGAGATCGAAGCCCGCCTCGCGGGCGCGGCGCGCGGACGCCGCGAACAGCGATACTGTGTCGGCTATCGTGTTCAGGTCCATTTCCCGCGGCACCGCATGACCCTCCGCGAATGCAATCGGCGAAGGCGCAATGATCTGCCATCCCTGCTCCGGGGGCAGTCCCTTGCCGCCTTCCCAGGGGCGCGCCGACGAGCCCTTGCGACCCGCGTGGGCGAGCTGAATTCCGGCCACCGCGCCCTGCGCCTTCACGAATCGCACGATGCGCGCATAGCCGTCCCGTTGCTCGTCGTTCCAGAGGCCGGCGCAGCCATGCGTGATGCGCCCGCGCGGTTCCACGTTGGTCATTTCCGCGATCACGATACCGGCCCCGCCCGCGGCGCGCGCGCCGAGATGCTGGAAATGCCAGTCGTTCGGCGCGCCGTCCGTTGAGGAGTACTGGCACATCGGCGACACCACGATGCGATTGCGCGCCGTGACGGACCGGAACGCGATCGGCCGGAAGATGTGCGGATTCGGGTCGCGCTGCAGGACCATGCGATCGTCCCTGCCTTTCGAGGCGGACGGAAGGGACGGCGTTCTCTGATCCATGCGTTTTTGCTCGAGTGCGTGACCGGTACGGCGTGACTGAAGACTTCGCGCTCCCTTGCCGGTGCGCCTCCCGTAGAGGCCCGCAGCAAGCTTGCATCGGTGCGCGACGCTACAATAGCACGCACAGTCTCCGAGAGGACCGCAGTCTCCCATGAAATCCCCGCGTCAGGAAGTATCCGGGATCACTACGAAGTTGAGCGCCTATATCGCCGGCGCGGTCAGGAAGCCGCTGCCCCGGGAAGTCGTGGCGCGTGCCAGACTCCATCTCGTGGACACTTTTGCGGCCATGATATCCGGCTCCCGGCTGCTGCCCGGACGCACGGGCATTGCTTATGTGAAGACGCTCGGCGGCGCGCCCGAGGCGGGAGTCATCGGCAGCCGCATCGTGACTTCGGCCGCCCACGCGGCCCTGGCGAACGGCATGTCGGGTCACGCGGACGAGACCGACGACACCCACCCGCCTACGCTGACCCATCCGGGAACGAGCGTAGTACCGGCGGCGCTGGCGATCGGGGAGCGCGACCGGCTTTCCGGGTCGGCGGTGCTGCGGGCGATCGTGCTGGGCTACGACATCTGCGCGCGCCTGCTTCTCGCATTGAAGCCCATGCCGTTCCTGCGCTCGGGACACCATGCCGGCGCCTTCGGTCAGCTCTTCGGCGCCGCAGCGGCGGCGGGTGCGCTGCTGCGCCTGGACGCGCGGCGGGTGCGCTACCTGCTGTCTTACACGGGAGAACAGGCGGCGGGTCTTTACACGATGTTCCGCGACCCGGAGCACATCGAGAAGGCGTACGCGATGGGCGGCATGCCTGCGCACAACGGCGTTGCTGCCGCACTGATGGTGGCTCACGGCTTCACCGGGGTCGAGGACGTATTTTCCGGGGAGCGCGACTTCTTCCACACGTTTGCTCCGCCCGAAGGCGCCGATCCGGAAGCGCTCGTGCGCGGCCTCGGCACGGACTACGAGCTGTTGCGGGGCGGTATCAAGCGCTGGCCGGTTGGCGGGCCGATCCAGGGGCCGTTGCACGTGTTGCACGACTTGCTGCAGCAGCACGGCTTCGGCCCGGACGACGTGGAAAAGCTCGAGGCGCGCCTGCCGGACAAGGAACTGGAAATCGTCAACAACCGCGACATGCCGGACATCTCGGTGCAGCACCTGCTGGCGGTGATGCTTCAGGACAGGACGGTCACCTTCAAGTCGGCGCACGACTTCAAGCGCATGAAAGACCCGCGCATCCTGGCGCTGCGGAGCCGCATCGAGGCCGTCGGCGACCCGGACCTCACCGATGTCGAGCGCCGCTGGCGCTGCGTCATGGAAATCCGGCTCAAGGACGGCCGCACGCTCAACCACCAGACCATGGCGGCGAAAGGCAGCTACGAGAACCCGCTCACGCCCGCGGAAGAAAACGAGAAGGCGCTCGACCTGATCGTCCCGGTGCTGGGCAAGGCCCGCTCGCGGACCCTGCTCGAAACGCTGTGGAACTTCGAGCAGTTGAAAGACCTGCGCGCGCTGCGCAAGCTTTACGCCGCATAGCAGAATTCAGGCAAAAGCCAGCCCAGCCCAGCCCAGCCAACGCAGGGTCAATTGGGCTTGATGCCCGCGGCCTTGACCACCTTCGCCCATTGCACGAGCTCCTGCTTGATCACGGCCGCGAACTCCTTCGGCGGCCGGTTGACCACCTCGACGCCCTGGGCCGCCAGCCGGGATTTCACCTCCGGGCTGCTCGCTGCGCGCGACAGCGTCTGGTAGAGGCGGTCGATGATCGCCGGCGGCGTCCCGGCCGGAGCGAGAAACCCGAACCACTGCGACGTGTTGAAGCCGGGCAGGCCCGATTCCGCGATGGTCGGCACGTCGGGCGCGGCGCTCACGCGCTTCGCGGTCGTGACGCCCAGCGGATGGATCCTGCCGCTCTTGACGTGTGGCATTTGCGACAGGACGGTCGCGAACATCGCCGAGACCTCACCGGAGATCAGGCTCACGTAGGCGGGGCCGGAACCCTTGAAAGGGACCTGCTGCATGTCGATGCCGGCTCTCTGCTTGAAAAGCTCGGCCGTCAGGTGCGGGCTGGTGCCGAATCCTGGCGAGCCGAAATTGAGCTGGCCCGGTTTGGCCTTGGCGAGCGCGATCAGGTCCTTCACGGATTTCGCTCCGAGCGAGTTGCTCACGGACAGCATCTGCGCGGCATCGACCGTGAGCGAGATTGGCGCGAAATCACGCACCGCGTCGTACGGCATTTTCCGGTTGACGCTCGGGTTGATGGTGAGCGAGGGCTGGATGATGAGGAGGGTGTAGCCGTCGGGCGTCGCCTTCGCCACCACGCCGGTGCCGAGCATGCCGCTCGCCCCACCGCGGTTGTCCACCACCACCTGCTGCCCGAATTCCTCGCCCAGCTTCTGCGCCAGGGTGCGCGCGAGAATGTCGCTCGCGCCGCCGGGCGACGAGGCCACGACCAGCCGGATCGGCCGCGTGGGATATTTCTGCGCCCAGGCGCACTGCACGGCAAACGCGGACAGGACCAGCAACGGCACGAAACGGGCT
>CAZQJF010000390.1:0-4042 GCA_964593735.1 uncultured Streptomycetaceae bacterium
ATCAAGGCGATGCGCGAGGTCACCAGCCCGATCATCGCCATCGTTCTCACGCTGTGCGCCGTGTTCGTGCCGATCGCTTTCCTCGGCGGCCTGACCGGCGAGCTCTACCGCCAGTTCGCCGTCACCATCTCGATCGCCGTGGTGATCTCGGGCCTGGTCGCGCTGACGCTCACCCCGAGCCTGTGCGTGCTCATCCTCAAGCGCGAGCACCGGCAACCCGGCCGCTTCTTCCGCTGGTTCAACGACTGGTTTCACCGCATGACCGGGCGCTACGTCGACGGGGTCTCGTGGATGCTGCGCCGGGGCGGCATCGCGCTGGTGCTGTTCGCCGTCATGGTGGCGGCCACCGTCGGCCTCTGGCGCATCACGCCGGGATCGCTGGTGCCCGACGAGGACCAGGGCTACTACATCGCCGCCGTGTTTCTGCCCGACGGCGCGACGCTGGAGCGCACCGACAAGGTCGTGGGCGAAGTAGTCGACATCATCAAGTCGAATCCCGCCAACCAGGACGCCATCGCCTTCACCGGCCTGGACTTCCTTGGCGGCGGCTTCCGCAACAGCGCGGCGACGATCTTCGTCACCCAGAAGCACTGGAACGAGCGCAAGGTTGCGACAGGACAGCTCGTCGGCGAATTCTTCATGAAGACCGGGCACATCAAGGAAGCGCTCGTGCTGGCCTTCGGCCCGCCGCCGATTTTCGGCCTGGGCAACGCGGGCGGTTTCGAGTTCTATCTCCAGAACCGGGGTGAAGGCGGCGCGCCGCGTCTCCAGGAGGTAACGCAGCAGTTGCTCGGCGCGGTGCAGCAGGACCCCATGTTCGGCCAGGTCAATACGTTGTGGCGCGCCAATGTGCCGCAGCTCTACGTCGAGACCGATCGTGAAAAAGCCAAGACCCTCGGCGTGTCCCTGGACGAGTTGTACGGCACGCTCGCCTCTACGCTGGGGACGTTCTACGTCAACGACTTCAACAAGTTCGGGCGGACCTGGCAGGTCCTGATGTCCGCAGAGCCCGCCTACCGCAAGCGTCCGGACGACGTGGGCGCGGTCTTCGTGCGCTCCGACCAGGGCCGCATGGTGCCGCTCGCCTCGCTCGCCAGCGTAAGCTACTCGTCCGGACCCGATACGCTCGACCGGTTCAACAACCTGCCTTCGGTCAAGATCTTCGGCTCGGCCAAGCCGGGTTACAGCTCAGGCGAGGCAATCGCCGGGATGGAAAAAATTGCGCGCGAGAACCTGCCGCCGGAATTCACCTTCGACTGGGGCGGCGCATCGTTCCAGGAGAAGCGCTCGGGCGGCACCTCCCTGCTCGCGCTCTCGCTCGCGGCGCTGATGGTGTTCCTGATCCTCGCCGCGCAATACGACCGCTGGTCGCTGCCGCTGGCGGTGCTGCTCGCGCTGCCGTTCGGGACGTTCGGAGCGCTCGCGGCGATCGCCATCAACAACCTGCTGCCGATGCCCTTTTATCTCGCACAGGGCGTGCCGTGGCTGCAGGGCGTGCTTTCCCCGCTCGCCGGGATAGCCCGGCTGAGCAACGACGTCTACTTCCAGATCGGCCTGGTGACTTTGCTGGGCCTCGCCGCGAAAAACGCCATCCTGATCGTCGAGTACGCGGTGATGAAGAAGAACGAAGGGCTTTCCACCGCCGCCGCGGCGGTGGAGGCGGCCCGTCTCAGGTTCCGGCCGATACTGATGACCTCTCTCGCCTTCATCCTGGGAGTGATGCCGCTGGTGTTCTCGTCCGGCGCCGGCGCGGGCGCGCGCCACTCCGCCGGCACCGGCGTCATGGGCGGCATGCTGGCGGCGACGTTTCTCGCGATCTTCTTCATACCCTGGTTCTTCAAGCTGATCGTGGATCGCAGGCTGTCCGAGAAGCGCTCGACCGCCGAGATCGAAGAGGAAGCAAAGCGCCACCGCGAGGCCGGCCAGCGCGCGGCGCACGGCCCGCATCACCACCCGGTTACGAGAGGACCCGATCCCGATGCGATCTAAATTTGTCTGCTTCGCCGCTGCAGCGGCGATACTCGCCGGTTGCGCGACGGATCCCGCGTATCAACGGCCCGCGGTAGAACTCCCCACGAGCTGGCAGGGCGCTCCAACGCAAGGAGTAAGCGCAACCGGCGAGCGCTGGTGGACGCTCTACGGCGATTCAGCGCTCGACAAGCTGGTCGAGGAAGCGCTCGCATACAACCAGGACCTGGCGCTCGCGACCGCCCGGGTGGACGAAGCGCGCGCGCTGCTGCGCGCCTCCGATTCTGCGCGGATGCCGTCGTTCGACGCCGACTTCCAGGGCAACCGTTCACGCCGCTCGGAGAGCACCGCTACACCGATGCCTCCCGGCACCCCGCTGGAGAGCAGCAACTACCGCGCGCAACTGAATGTGGCGTACGAAGTCGATTTGTGGGGCCGCCTGAGCAGCGCCACCCGGGCCGCGCGCGCGAACCTCCTCGCGACCGAAGCGGCCCGCGAGACGGTGCGCATCACCCTCGTCACCGAAGTCGTGCGCGGCTACTTCACGCTGATCGCGTTCGATGCGCAAATTGCGGCTACGACCCGCTCCCTTGACCTGCGCAGCACCGGCCTCGATTTGCAACGCGTGCGGGCGAAGGCCGGGCTCACGAACGACCTGAATTTGCGGCAGCTCGAAGCCGAGGTCGCCGCGGCGCAAGCGCTGCTGCCGGCACTGCAGGGGAACCGGACCGCCCAGGAACTGGCGCTTGCGGTGCTCGCCGGCCGCAGCCCCCGCGCCGTCATGGAAGGCACCGTCGCGCGCCGCGCCGGACAGGGCGAACCGCAATTGCCGGTGGTGCCCGAAGGACTGCCCTCCGATCTGCTGCTGCGCCGCCCGGACATCGTCGAAGCCGAGCAGCGCCTGATCGCCGCCAACGCCCGCATCGCGGAAGCGCGGGCGTCCTTGTTCCCGCGTATCGTGCTGACCGGCTTTCTCGGCAGGGAAAGCGCGGCGCTCGGCAACCTGTTCTCGGGTCCGGCAACGATCTGGTCGCTCGCGTTCGCACTGGCGCAGCCCATCTTCCAGGGCGGGCGGCTGTTCGCTGAAATCGAAGCGGTCAAGGCGCGCGAGCGCCAGGCGCTCGTGCAGTACCAGAAGACGCTGCAGGAGACGTTCCGTGAGGTGCGGCAGGCGCTGTCCACCCAGGATCGCGCTCGCGAGGCCTACGACGCGGAAAGCGCGCGCGTGACGGCGCTCGCCGATGCGCTGCGCCTCGCCCGCATCCGCTACGAGAACGGGCTGCTGTCCCTGCTCGAAGTGATCGACGCCGAACGCAACCTCCTGCAGGCGGAGTTGAACCAGGCCGAGGCGCTGCGCGCGCAGCGCGCGGCCGTTGCCGACATCGTCAAGTCGTTGGGCGGCGGGTGGCAGGGCCTCGAATCCGCGCCGATGGCGCAAAACCAAAAGCCTTGACTGCAGAGAACACAGAGGGCACAGAGGACATAGAGAGGACACAGAGAAGAACGGGAATTGAACCGTGCGTTTGGCGATCGCCGCGATCAACCCCGCCCGCAGACAGCGCTTGAAGGCGCCATACGACCGGCTGGTGTAAACGTCAGACTGGTATGCTACGATTTCAGGCGACAAATGATCAGACGCATCGCGTCAAGGAGGCACAATGAAATTCGAGGGTTTCCTGCATCTCAACATCCGCTGCTCCCAACAGGACCTGCCCGCGATCGAGAAATTCTACGGCGACGTGCTGGGGCTCAAGACGGGCTTCCGCCCCAACTTCCAGTTCGGCGGATGCTGGCTCTACGACGGTGACGAGCCGATCATCCACGTCGGCGCGCGCTTCCCGCACGGCTCGTTCGTCAAGGACAAGCACAGCGGCAGCGTGGACCACATCGCGTTCAAGGCGTCGGGCGCGGTGGATTTTCGCAAGAAGCTGAAGAAGCTCGGCGTCGAGTTCGAGGAGCAGAACATCGACAAGGCGGGCTACCAGGTCTTCCTGTACGACCCGGTCGGCACCAAGCTCGAGTTCAATTTCGTGAACGAACAAGTCGCAGACGCGGTGCCGCTGGGCACCACGGC
>CAZQJF010000391.1:0-4040 GCA_964593735.1 uncultured Streptomycetaceae bacterium
CTTGGGTCCGTTGGTCAGCAGTCCCTGGCCCACGATAAAAGGCGCCGACGCGACCACCTCCGGATGGCCGGCCGCAGCGGCCGCTACTTTTTGCCAATCGGCGAGCCTGCCGCCCGCCCCCGTGAGCTGCACGTGTGACGCGACCGCGAGTATCCGGCTGCGGATCTCGCGCTGAAACCCGTTCATCACCGACAGCACCGTGATGAGTGCCGTCATGCCGAGCGCGATGCAGACTATGGAGACGGCCGAAATGAACGAGATGACGCGGGTGCGCTGCCTCGACCGTGTATAACGCAATCCGATGAAAAGCTCGTACGACACTTGAATTGATGGATGGAAGGCCGCTATTCTGACACAAGAGCGCATGCTAGCAGTGTGTCGGACTTTCCATCCCTGAAGTCGTCGGGTGCGCATGGGTAGTCATATTTGGATTGGGCTCGACCCGACACACTGCTATATTGAGCCTTTTACCTACAGCCTTGAGCCGTTTACCTACAGCCTGTCGGCTCAATCGGTATTAGAAACCCCGGCAATGGCGCTACGAACTCGCAAATTCAACGTAAGTCCGACAGGCTGTCACCTTCTCATTCCCGATCTTTTCCTGCCGGAAGGTACCGGCGCCGCGACCTGCGACGAGCTTGCCCTGCCCGCGCTCGAAACGCTCCTCGCGCGCGGCACGCTGCAAAGATTCCCGGGCGCGTCATTGGAACGCTGGCTGGCAGCCGCATTCCATGTAGAGCCGCAGTACGACCTGCCGCTGGCGGCAGCGAGCCTGCGCGGCGATGGCGTCGACCCCGGCGCGGCTCATTGGGTGCGGGCGGATCCGGTTCATCTGAAGGTACAGCGGGACCAGCTGGTGCTCGCCGATGCGAGCTGCTTCGAAACCTCCGCACCGGAGGCGGCGGACATGCTGGGAACGCTCAATGCGCATTTCCTCGAGGACGGGATCGAGTTCATCGCGCCGGTCCCGCAGCGGTGGTACGCGCGCCTGCCGGCCGAGGCGCGGATCCATACGACGCCTACGCTCGAGGTTGCAGGCCGCAGTATCGAGCGTTTCCTGCCCGCCGGTGACGATGGCGCGCGGTGGCGCCGGCTCATCAACGAGGCCCAGATGCTGCTGCACGAGCACCCTGGCAACGAGGCGCGTGAAGGACGCGGGGAGATCCCGATCAACAGCGTGTGGTTCTGGGGCGCGGGCCGCATGCCCGGCGTCGGCGGCGGTACACCCTACGGCGCAGTCCACACCGGCAATCCGCTGGCGGCGGGTCTGGCCGCGAGCGCGGGCTTGCGCGTGCAAGGGCTGCCGCGCTCCGGCGCGGAACTGCTGCAAACCGCCGCCGGCCTTGCCCGCGGCCGGCCATCGCTCGTCGTGATAGAGCGGCTGCGCGGCGCAGCCTTCAGAGACCTGCAGGCGTGGCGCCAGGCGCTGGCAGAACTCGAGGAGCGCTGGTTCGCGCCATTGCTCGACGGCTTGTGGCGCGGCCTCCTGGAGGACGTGACCCTGCATGCGTTGGGACCGGAGTTCAGCCTGATTTCCACCTGCGCGCGCGCGGACCGCTTCAAATTCTGGCGGCGGAGGCGGCCGCTGGCGCATTATGGGCACTAAGAGTGCATAACAAAAATGAGTTTGTAGTGCGCAGCTTCTTTCCCTCACCCTCAATCCCTCTCCCGAAGGGAGAGGGAAGACAAAGCCCCTTCTCCCCCCGGGAGAAGGTTGGGATGAGGGAAGAGGCACCATGACCCGCTCTCCAGCGATCATCGCGCGCAGTTGTTCGGCGGAGGCCACGAGCCACCTCGTCGGGCACGGCGTTCATCCGTTGCTGGCGAGAATCTATGCGGCGCGCGGGATCAACGCCCGGCAGCAGATTGCATCCGATTTCGTTCACCTCGCTCCACCGGCCAGCATGCTCAACCTCGAAGCGATGGCGCGGCTGCTGGCCGACGCGATTTCCGCGCGCAAGAGGCTGCTCATCGTCGCCGACTACGACGCCGATGGGGCGACCGCCTGCGCGGTGGGCATGCGCGGGCTCACCGCGCTCGGCGCCGTGGTCGACTACCTGGTGCCCAACCGGTTCGAGTACGGATACGGTCTGACGCCGGAGATCGTAGGGTTCGCACATGAACGCCGCCAGCCGGACATATTGATTACGGTCGACAACGGCATCGCCAGCTTCGAGGGCGTGACCGAAGCCAACCGTCTCGGCATGGCCGTGCTGATCACCGACCATCACTTGCCCCCTGCGTCGCTGCCGGAGGCGGCATGCATCATCAACCCGAACCAGCCGGGCTGCGCCTTTCCAAGCAAGCACCTCGCCGGCGTCGGGGTGATGTTCTACCTGATGCTCGCCCTGCGCGCCGAGTTGAGGTCGCGGGGCGCGTTCGGCGCAAGCGCCGAATTCAATCTTGCGACGCTGCTCGACCTCGTCGCGCTGGGTACCGTGGCGGACGTCGTGGGGCTGGACAGCAATAATCGCATCCTGGTGCATCAGGGGCTCATGCGGATCCGCGCCGGCCGCATGCAGCCGGGGATCGCGGCACTGTTCCACGCGGCCGCCCGGGATACCCGCCGCGCGACGACCTACGACCTGGGGTACGTGGTGGGGCCGCGCCTCAACGCGGCCGGACGGCTCACCGACATGGCGCTGGGCATCGAATGCCTCGTGACCGAGGATGCGGGACGCGCGCTCGCCATCGCCGCAGAGCTGGACCAGTTGAACCGCCAGCGCCGGACGATCGAATCGGCCATGCAGGAGGACGCACTCGCCGCGATCGAGGCCATGGAGGACAACGACGATTTCAGCTTGAGCCTGTTCGATCCCGCCTGGCACCAGGGCGTCATCGGCATCGTCGCCGGCCGCATCAAGGAACGGTTCAACCGGCCGACCGTCGCCTTCGCGCGCGGGAATGCCGGCGAGATCCGTGGTTCCGGCCGCTCCATCCCGGGATTGCACCTGCGCGACGCCATCGACCGGATCGCGGTCCGGGACCCCACTCTGATCCTGAAGTTCGGCGGACACGCCGCCGCCGCCGGGCTTACCTTGCGCGAGGACGATTTCGCCCGCTTCCGGGATGCGTTCGAGGAAACGGCGCGCTCGCTATTGTCCGCGGCCGACCTCAAGCGAACGATCGAGACCGACGGCGCCCTCGAGGCCGAGTTTCTCAACCTCGAAACCGCCGCCCTGCTCGGGAACGAGGTATGGGGACAAGGCTTTCCGGCGCCCCGCTTCTGCGACGAGTTCGAGGTCGGGGCGCAGCGCGTGGTGGGGGAAAAACACCGGAAGCTCACGCTCGTGCATGGCGGGCGGACTTTCGAGGCGATACGCTTCAACTGCGCGGAATCGGCGCCGCGCCGGATCCGGGCTGTCTATCAGCCCGCCATCAATGAATTCAACGGACGAACGTCGTTGCAGCTCAACATCGAGCACTGGGAGGATTTGTCGGGCGTCCCTTCGACAAATCCTATATGAAAGGCCATGATGAAAGGCAGGGGTAAGTACGTGTGCCGATCGCCCTCCATGACCTAAATATGCTGTTGCGAAAGCAACAGCGATAAGGAATATGTCGGTCGAAGTTCCGACAGATTCCTCTATAATTTCACCTTTCCAGGACCTCCCTCATGGAAGCCGAAAGAACCAACGCGATCGCCAGACGCCTTGCCGATATCGAAACGCGCGCCGCGGAGCTGCGGAGGTATCTTTGACTTCGACCAGAAGCAGAAGCGCCTCGTCGAAGTTGCCGCGCATCTCGAAGATCCGGCCCTCTGGAACGACCCGAAGCGCGCCCAGGACCTCGGCCGGGAGCGCAAGGCGCTGGAGAGCGTAGTCTCGACCCTGAACCGGGTCGATAGCGGCCTGCGCGACGCAACCGGGCTGTTCGAAATCGCGCATTCGGAAAACGACGACCGCACGCTGGCGGCGATCGAAAGCGACGCGCGCGAGCTGGAGAAAACGGTGGCGGACATGGAATTCCGCCGCATGTTCTCCAATCCGCTCGATCCCAACAACTGCTTCGTGGACATCCAGGCGGGCTCGGGCGGCACC
>CAZQJF010000392.1:0-4035 GCA_964593735.1 uncultured Streptomycetaceae bacterium
GTAGATCGCGGCGCCTGACTGCCCTGCGAGGTGCGGAAACTCAGGTGCAGCAGACACGCCCTGCTCGCCGTGGCACGCAACGCAGACTTCGAGGACCTTGGCGCGGCCCCTTTCAGGGTTGGCGCGCGCGAGAATCTGCAGCACGTCAGGCGTCCAGGTTACCTGAGAGACGGGCGTGGGCGGCGTGCTGTCAACCGGCTGCCGCTGTGCCGGCGAACCCGGCAGAATCCCAATTGCGCGGCAGATCGCCGTGTAGGCATCGATGCCGGCGGCGCGCCCTTGGACGACAGGGATGACGATCACGCCCAGGATGACGCCGCTCAGAAAAATTCCGAGCACGGTGACGGTGGCCCAAAGCCTCCACGGCTGATCGAGTACGTGAGGGTCGGCATCGTTTTCCATTGGTGCCCCCTAGTGCACGCGATGAACGATGGCGGACGGCGAAGGTGCGATCACGAACTGCGCGATCGGATAGCCATAGGCGCCCAGCATGAGAACCAACACGAGGATATTCCAGAGTCCGAATCCGTTGAGCGCGGCCGGAACCCGGTGCGGCGGGTGAACGGCCAGAGCATAGAGTAGCCGGGAAACGGTGATGAAGGGGCCGCGATGAAGCACATAAAGGTTGCGCACGAACAGGAACGCTGAGGCGAGCAGCACCAAGCCGCCAATAAACGAGACGATAACCCATGGCCCCCAACTGGCGATGAGTGGATCGGCGTAATTGAAGTTCGCGACGCGCCGCCACTGCCCTTGCAACCCGAGCCAGTGCCAGGGCAGGGTCATGACCATCATCCCCACGAACCAAAGCCAGAGCTGCCACCGCAGCGGCGCGAGGGATGCGTGGTCACGGCCGGTCAGACGCGGCCAAATCTCGTAGGCGATCGCGAAATACATGATGACGACCGAGCCGGCGAAGATCAGGTGGAAGTGGGCGGTGACCCACGACGTGTTGTGGACCATCGCGTTCATGCCGTAGCCCATATTGATGAGCCCGCCGAAACCGCCGAAGCCGAGCATGATGAAGGCAAGACCGACCGCCAGCACCATGGGGCGCTCCCATGGCAGCGCGCGGATCCAGCCGAAGAGGCCACGGCCGCCGCGCAGCCGCCCCGCAATTTCGAACGACGCGGTGATCGTGAAAATCGTGAGCAGCGTCGGCACCGAGACAAAGGCGGTCAGCAATGTCTGAATGAACTTCGTTCCGTTGCCGTGCTCCGGGTCCATCATCAGATGGTGCATGCCGACGGGCAGGCTGTAAACGAGGAACAGGATGAACGTCAGGCGGCCCATCGTATCGCTGTAGAGCCGTCCGCCCGCAGCGTGCGGCGCCATCGTGTAAAAGGCGATGTAGGCGGGGATCAGCCAGAAATAGACGATGGCGTGCAACGTCCATGAGAACAGCGTGCGCGAGAGACCAACGTCGATCGTTTCGGTCAAGCCAAGCGCTGCGGGGATCACCTGGAACAACAGCTCCGCGGCCACGCCGACTGTCGTCCAAAGCCACATCACCGCATTGGCAACGGTGCCGAACATCGCAAGCGGAACCGGCCGTCCGGGATTGTCCCGCTTCCATTCCCGCATCGCCACGAGCATCAGCACGCACCAAATCCACGAGGCGACGACGACCAGCACAAGCCCGATATAGAAGAACGCGCTCGCCATCAGCGGCGGGTAAAACGTGAAGAGCACTGTCGCCCGGCCCATCGCGATTGGAACGACGGTGACGACGACGCCGAAGATGGCGAGCCAGAAAGCGCCCCACGCCCACAATTTTCCCGGCAGGGGCCGCGCGAGGGCGGTTACAGCGACGAAATAGCCGAAACCCATGATGAAGAAGGTGGTCAGCACGTAGGCCATCGACACGCCGTGCGCCGTGACCGACATGTAATACAGTTCCGGCTGTCCGACTTGCGCGCCGAGCGGGCTGCGCACCCACATCTGCCAGGCCCCAAGAATGCAGGCGACAAGAAACGCCCCGAAGGCGACCCAGAAATGGGCGAGACAAAGTCTCTCAGCGTTGCGCACAGGAAATTCTCCCTTGAGCGTCGGGCCTCATCGCGTTTTCCGGGATCACCTGGACAGTGGCCCACATTTCGCTATGCCCGAGCCCGCAATATTCGTGGCACGGCATCAGAAGATCCCCCGTACGGGTAAATTCGGTATGCACCTGCGAGACGTAGCCTGGCACCACCATGGTGTTGACGTTGGTGCCGGTCACGAGCAGGCCGTGGATCACGTCGGGCGAAGCGAAACGGAGTGTCACGCGCCGACCCTGCGGCACCACGACACAGCGCGGAACGAACATGAACTGGGTCGCGATGATACGCGCCGTCACAGCGCCATCAGGTTCGACTGTGGTGCCAAGATTATGCTCAGCGAATTCGCCGGAAAGGTGCAGCGTCTTCGGGTCGATGCGCTCGACATTGCTGGGCGGGTTCATGCCCATTGTCAGGGCGGTGAACACCACCACGCTCAGTGTTGCCGCGATCAGCACGCCGACACCGAACGCCCAGAGCAGTTCGGTTCCAAGGATCCGCCGCTCGTGCATTTCAGGATGGAGTTCGGTCATCGTCTTACCCCACGACCCCGCGCGGCACGAAGACCAGAAGATAGATGAGCAGGTAGCCCACAACGAGCATTGCGACCGCAGCGCCAGCGACCACGCCCGCCCCCAGCGGGACGACGCGCATGACTTGCGCAAGGGCTTCTTCGTTTACGTCGTCTGCAACCTTGTCCGGTGCAGCGGCGGCTGATGTTAAGTCTCGTTGCACGATGGGGAGCTCCCGAGCGAGATAAATGAAACAGAAAACGTCCTAGGTGGCAATCCTCGTGAAGACGTACGTTGCTCGTCTTTTAACGAGAGCCAGCATTGGGTCGTTCCGGGACGGCGCAATGCGCCGGTTGCAGAATTCATAACTTGTCATGCCCGCCCTTGTGGCGGGCATCCACGGCTTGGACGAAGAGCAAGCAAGACGTGGATGGCCGGCACAAGGCCGGCCAAGACAGATCATAATTGTTTGGCTCAGGGCTCGCGCTTTTAGCGCGCCCCGGAAAGACAACTGAGTTTTTGATGTGCGCTTCGCTCTCTGGAATCAACCAACCATTTACCTTTCCGCGTTTAACCTGGGTCCATGATGATCCGGCCGCGAAGCTTGCATGATCTGGAGTCCGATCTGGGCGCGTTGCGCGCGAGCGCTGAGCGGGCTGGACTTGCCCTGGGGTGCCTGTTTTCGTCATCCGCGGAATATGAAGCGGCGAACGTCGGCGATTGGCGGGCGCGCGCGTCCGCGCGATTGTTTGGAACCGCTGTTGCCGCGCTTGCAACAGGGGTCCTCACGATGTTTCTTCTGATGCTCTGACCTGCCCCGCGATCACACGAAAAAGGGCGCCGAAGCGCCCTTTTCGCTGCTTGAATGCTCGCCTGTCAGATCGTGTAGGCGCGCTCGCCGTGCTCGACGAGATCCAGTCCCTCGCGCTCATGGTCGGCCTTCACGCGCAGTCCGACCATGAAGTCGACCGCCTTGAAGAGAATGACGGAGCCTATTCCGGACCAAGCGAGCGTCATTAGCACCGCTTTGCCCTGGGCGATCATCTGCGTCATCATATCGTAATCGGCGATCTTGCCGGTCGCGTAATCCATGATGCCGGTGCCCCCCAAAGCGGGGTTCACGAGAATCCCGGTGGCAAGCGCGCCGAGAATGCCGCCGATGCAATGGACGCCGAAAACGTCAAGCGCATCGTCGTAACGGAGCGCATTTTTCACCGCCGAGCAGAAGAGATAGCACACCGCGCCGGCCGCGAGGCCAAGGACGATGGACCCCATCGGTCCGGCATAGCCCGATGCGGGCGTAACGGCGACAAGGCCGGCCACCGCGCCGGTGAGTGCGCCGAGGAGCGACGGCTTCCCTTTGCCGGCCCACTCGACCAGCATCCAGGACATCGCCGCCGCGGCGGTCGCGACGAACGAGTTCATCATGGCGAGCACCGCGCCGCCGGAGGCTTCCAGGTTCGATCCCGCATTGAAGCCGAACC
>CAZQJF010000393.1:0-4022 GCA_964593735.1 uncultured Streptomycetaceae bacterium
CCCTCAGACCTCCGGGAGCGATTCGTCATCGGCAACCCGCCTCGTCTGCGAGGATTTCCGTCGAGACTATGATTCCAACGATCTCAGCGCTCTCGTTGCCCGTCGAGAAGCTGAACGAGGATCGTGCGCGATTCCCCACCCCGTCACTGCGTCACTTCATCACTCCATCACTCCATCACCGCGCGCCGATCACCCACCGTCACGCCTCTCGCGTGACGCAGCTACTGCGGCTCGTAGCCGATCTGCTTGACCACCTTCGCATACAGAATCGATTCTGCTTTGAGCTTGGCGCTTACCTGCTCCGGTGTCGAGCCGACAGGCGTGAGCCCCTGCATCAGTAAACGATCTTTCACATCCGGCAGGTTCACGACTTTGACCAGCTCGGCGTTCAGACGCTTCACGATGGGGCTGGGCGTTCCGGCGGGCACCGCGATGTTATGCCAGGTGATGTTCTCGAAGCCGGGCACTCCCGATTCGGCGACGGTCGGCATATCGGGCAGGGCCGGGTTGCGCGTGAGGGAGGTCACGGCGAGCCCGCGCAGCTTGCCCGATTTCACGTGCGTTATGGCGACCAGCGGGCTCATGAAGAAAAATTGTACTTCCCCGGAGATCAGGGACAGTACCGCCTGTCCCGTTCCCTTGTACGCGATGGGGACCATGTCGATACCGGTATCCACCTTGAATCGCGCGATGCCGAGCAGATTGCCGGCGCCGGTCGTAGCGTAATTGATCACCCCCGGTTTGGCCTTGGCGAGGGCGATGAATTCTTTTATCGACTTGGCCGCGACCGAGGGATGCACCACCACGACACTACCGCCTTCGGTGAGCTGCGTGATCGGCTGCAGGTCGCGCTGCGGGTCATAGGGCAGCTTTTTGAAGATGTGCGGATTGATGGTGAACCCGCTGTTGACGGCGAGCAGAATGGTGTAGCCGTCCGGCGGCGCTTTCGCCCCAAGTTCGAAGCCGAGTATGCCGCCCACGCTGCCGCGGTTGTCGATGACGAGCGTCTGCCCCAGGCTTTCACCGAGCTTCAAGCCCACCATGCGCGCCAGGATGTCGCTCGGCCCGCCGGGCGCGAACGGCACGACGAATCTGATCGGCCGCTGGCTCGGCCAACCCTCCGCTGCCTGCGCGCCCGATACTGCACCTGCCAAGAGCAAACCTGCTACCACCATCGTTACATGGTTCATTCGAAGCTCCTCCTCGTGGTGAATGATGACTGAATTGGAATGGCGTCCCGTGTTTGTTTCGCCAAGGTTGAAAACTGTGTCAGTCCATTATAAGGTCCAGACCATCTTCGTAAATGTGTTTCGTCATTGCCCGGCCTGAGTGATACTGCGGCGCAGCGACGCGCTTACTCGCCGCTGACCGCGGGCGGCACCCAGCCGCGCTTCGCCCTGATGGTGTGGTCGCTCAGCACTTCCACCACGGCCGGCCGCCCGGCAGCGAGCGCCTTGTCGAGCGCGGGCCTGATGTCCGCCGCCTTGTCGACCCGGAACCCGACGCAGCCCATCGAATCGGCGACTTTTGCGAAATTCACCGACTGCTCGAAGCGCGCGTTCTCGATCACGCCCCCCGAGTGGTTGTTGTTCACGACCATCACCGCGTTCAACTTCAGGCGTGCCGCCGTCTCCAGCTCGGCCATGTGATAGTAAAAGCCCGCGTCGCCGCAAAAACCGACCACGGGCTGGTCCGGCAGCGCCGCTTTCGTTCCCAGCGTGGCCGGGAACGCCCAGCCCAGCGAGCCGCCGCAGCGCAGATAGCGCTGGCCCGGCTTCGTCAGACGCGCCATCTGCGCCGTCCAGATCGCCGCGTGGAACGTGTCGACGACGAGCGTCGCGCCCGCCGGCAGCCACTCTCCCAGCTCCTTGCTGATCCGTTCCGGCCGGATCGGCACCGCGTCCGAATTCCGCAACGGGTCGCTTTCCGCCCAGTAATCGGCCACGTAGCTGCGCACCTGCTCCAGCCACTCCGCCCGCCGCGGCGGCTGCTTGCCTGCCGCAGCGATCAACTTCTGCAGCGTCACCTTGGCATCCCCGTGCAGCGACACGGTGTTTGGATAATTGCGCCCCAACTCGTGCGGATCGATGTCGAGTTGTATGACCGGCGTGCCGATCTTCGGAATCTGCCAGCCATTCGTCACCTGCCCGCCCGTGTGGCTGCCGACGAAGAAAACCAGGTCCGCCGCCGCCACCGCCTGGTTGGCGCACCAGCGCGAGTAACTGCCGGGCACGCCGACCGCCAGCGGATGATCGTCGGGCACGATAGCTCTCGCGTGCAGGCTGGTCGCAATCGGAATCTGCAGCGCCTCGGCCAGCTTCACGAGCTCCGGCCCGGCTCCGGACGACACGACGCCCCCGCCGGCCACGATGATCGGCTTCGCAGCCTGCGACAGCGCCTTCATCGCATCCTCGATCGCGGATGGCTCCGCCTCCGGCCGGAACGACGGATACTGCGCAAACCGCTTTTCGAATACGAGATCGAAGTCCCCCTCCTTTTCCAGCATCTGGCCGGCATTGCCGCGCAGCTCGAGGTGCACCGGGCCGGGCGTGCCGCTCGTCGAAGTCCGGAACGCCTGGCGCAGCAAGTCGGGAAAGCGCGCGACCGAGTCGACCGAGTAGTTGGCCTTCGTTACGCCATCCCACGCGGTGAAGTCTTCCGCATTCTGGTAGGCGTGGCGGTAGCGCGGCTGGTCGTTCTGGCCGCCCGTGATCGCGATGACCGGGGAACCCGACATGTGAGCATCCCGCATTCCCGCCGCCAGGTTGGTCGTGCCGATGTCCTGGCACAGGCAGACGCCGGGCCGGTGCGAGGCGCGCGCGTAGCCGTCGGCCATGTACGCTGCCGCCTTCTCGCCGTGGGTGACTACGCGCGTGACCCCCACCTTGCCCATCTCGTCCATCGCTTCCCGGACGATGGAATTCACGTAAAAGATGTGCGACACGCCGTACCCCCGCATCGCTTCGGCAAAGTAACGGCTTCCGGTCATACGGGGCATGGCGGCTCCTGGTTGTGATGATGCGTGATGGGTGATGGGTTACCCCAGAAGCACAAACGGGCTTCCAGGCACCGGGCTCTGCGTCACCTTGTTCGTCCATGATGATACACAACCCGGATGCGGGCGGGCATTGCGCGGGACTTGGGGAACCTATTGCGATACAGTCCTCTCTTTCATTCGAGGAGAGTGAGTGACACCGACCAGCGCCAGGCGCAAGGCTGCGCTCGTGGATTTGCGCGAGCTGCCCTTCGACAACAGTTTCGTGCGCGAGCTGCCCGGCGACCCGTTGCTGCACAACGTCCCCCGCGCCGTGCGCAACGCCTGCTACACGCGCGTCGATCCGACACCGGTGCGATCGCCGCAAGTCCTCGCGTGGTCCGATGCCGTGGGCGAGATGCTGGGCATCGCGCCGCCGGAGTCTTACACCGGACCGGTGGCCGAGGTGCTCGGCGGCAATCGCGTTCTACCGGGCATGCAGCCCTATGCGGCCCGTTACGGCGGGCACCAGTTCGGCCACTGGGCAGGGCAGCTCGGCGACGGCCGCGCCATCACCCTGGCCGAGGTAATGGCTCCCGACGGCCAGCGCTACGACCTGCAGTTGAAGGGTGCGGGCCTGACGCCATATTCGCGCACGGCCGACGGCCGCGCGGTGCTGCGCTCCTCGGTGCGCGAGTTCATGTGCAGCGAGGCCATGCACTTTCTCGGCGTGCCGACCACCCGCGCGCTGTCCCTGGTGGGGACCGGCGAAGCGGTGGTGCGCGACATGTTCTACGACGGCAACCCGGAAGCCGAGCCGGGCGCGATCGTCTGCCGCGTCGCGCCGTCGTTCGTGCGCTTCGGCAACTTCGAGATCCTCGCCGCCGGCGGGGAACATGACGCGCTGAAGCGCCTCGCCGACTACGTGATCCGCGAGCACTTCGAGGATCAGTTTCCTGCTCAGTTTCCCAATCGGGGCGCGCCGTCGCCCGCAACCTACGCGCGCTGGTTCGAGGAAGTCTGCCGCCGCACCGCCACGCTGATCGTG